>JAIPER010000013.1 GCA_021737115.1 Desulfohalobiaceae bacterium | reverse complement strand
GCTCGAGTTCATCGTGGCTGTCGGAATTCTCTTGACCTATCTGCAGAAGGTGCGAAACGAGTTGCGGGTCAGTGAAGCAAAGCAGAAAGCCATGATCGCCAATATTTCGGATGTGATTGCCGTCTTTGATGCTGACTGCACTATTGTCTACAAAAGTCCCAATATAGAGCGATGGTTCGGCTGGCGTCCGGAGGACCTGATCGGGACAGATGGCTGGAAAACGGTTCATCCGGAGGATCTGGATCGAGTTCAGAACGAATTTTCGGAACTTCTTGAAGAGGCCGATCGGGCCAGAACTGTCACCTACAGGTATCAATGCAAGGATGGAAGCTACAAGTGGATCGAACTGACTGCCGTCAATTTACTCAAGGATACAGCTATCTGCGGGATATTAGCCAATTACAGAGATATCACCACCCGCAGGCTGGCCGAGGAGCAAATCCGGCAACTCCAGAAAGCCGAGAGCCTGGGGAGGATGGCCGGGGCCGTAGCTCATCACTACAACAACCTGCTCTTTTCAGTCATGGGGAATCTGGAATTGGCCGGAGATGATGTGCCAAAGGACTCTGTTGTTGCCGAAAACATGCAGCAGGCCCTGGCCTCCGCCGGCAAAGCCGCAAAACTGAGCCGGTTGTTGCTGAGCTACCTTGGGCAGACACCGGGCAGGTTTGAGGTGCTCGATATATCAGAGCATTGCCGCCTGGCCCTGCCTGCCCTGCAGCCGGATTTGCCGGACAATCTGGCCCTGGAGGCCGACCTGATTTCTTCTGAACTCATGGTCAGCCTGGATCCGGAACAGACCAGACAGATTCTGGACAATTTGATCACGAACGCCCGGGAAGCGATGGAGGGACAAACCGGCCGCATTGTCTTGAGACTCACAAAGGTTTCCCGGGAAGCCATTCTCGGTTCAAACCGCTTCCCGGCAGACTGGCAGCCTCGGCAGAAGCACTATGCCTGCCTGGAAGTGACTGATACAGGAGTTGGTATTGCCGCAGAGGATATCGGGAAGGTATTCGATCCGTTTTACACGGGCAAGCACACCGGTCGGGGGCTGGGGCTGGCGGTGGTGCTCGGAAACGTCAAAAGTCATGCCGGCTGCATCACCGTGGCCAGCGAGCCTGGACTCGGCAGTACCTTCCGGGTCTTTTGGCCCCTGACCGAGGCGAAGGTGGTGGAAGCCGTGGCCGAGGTTCCTCCTGCAGCGCAAACAACCAAGGCAGGAGAAACCATATTGGTCGTCGATGATCAGGAGTCGGTGCGCAGGGTCAGCAAAGCCTTGCTGGAGCGGCTCGGCTTCGAGGTGATCACAGCCGGAGACGGCGCCGAGGCCGTGGAGATCTTCCGGGAAAACCCGGACACGATCAAGCTGGTCCTCTCAGATCTTTCCATGCCTCGCATGAACGGCTGGGAGACCCTGGCCGCCCTGCGGGCCATCAGAGGGGACATCCCGGTCATTCTGGCCAGCGGGTATGATGAAGCCAAGGCCCTGTCCGGGGGGCATGCCGAGCAGCCCCAGGCCTTTCTCCAAAAACCCTACCAAATGCAAACCCTGCAGGAAACACTGCACCGGGCTCTGGCTGCAGGCAATACTTCAATCAATCTGCAATCTTGACACTGTCGGCATAGGAGTATGTTTCTATACCCAGCTCTTGAGCAACGCGTTTGCCTGGATCGTCGATCATGGGTGATATAACCATGGCCCGGCTGACCTCTACTCCGTGTTTTTGCTCGTAGAATTTTGGTTGAGTGCGGTCGGATCACCCGACACCCCATGGAGCAGGACGCTTTTAGTGAACGCGAAGGGGACATCCAGCTTTTGGCCTGCGACTATTTCCTTGCTCTGTTTTTTCTTCTCAGATCAACCCTAATCCTGTCCGATTTTTCTGACACGGCCTGGTTCGGTCCTATCCCGTTGTGATTCACCTCATGCAGGCATTCCAATTCTGCTTTCCAGCCTCTTGATTGTCGGATTTTTCTGAAAACCCATCTCAAGGTCATTGTTTTAAGGTTTTGAAATGTAAATTTTTATTTGTGATGTCGTCTGGCATGCTTTTTGGAAGAGAAAGATGAAATGAAAACCCAAGACGTGGCGTCTTGGCTTACAGAGATTTAACCGGGCAGGCGGACTCAGTCAGAATGACAAGGATGCAGACTCATTCTCCGTCATTCCGGCGGAGGCCGGAATCCAGACTGAAAATGTAAGAGCCGGACTTCGGCTTATGCCGGGCGGCCCCGGATCTCAGTCCGGGGCAGGCGGAGAGAGAAAAGTCCAGTTTTATATACTGATCCAACTTAGCTTTATGTGAAAATTTGGATCTGGAGCCTTGGAGTCGCCAGTCTTTGTTGTAAAAACCAAAATTGGATCAGTATACGAGTTTCTATGATCAGCTTCGTCCTCTATATTCACCTTGATTCCGGAAAGGATGGCCAACTTCTGGCTCAGGCGGTGCAGAAAAGGTTTCCCAATGTGTTCAGGCAGGTGTGCCGGGACTTGCCGGGTCTTGCGAAAACCCTGAAGACGCTTGTTCATTATACAGACTTGCATGTGTATGTCCTGCTTGCGGAGACGCCTGAGCGATTGGAGCAACTGCAGGAGTTCATCGATGATCTGGAGGACAAGAAAATCCTGCTTGTCCTGCCAGATAATCAGCGGAGCTCCTATGCGACCGGGCTTCGGCTGCGTCCACGGTTCATCACCCAAAGATCAAAAGCCTATGAAGATATCTGCGATGTCTTGGAAAAGATGATCGAGAACCATAGCCGGAAATGAGCAGGAGCTCATTTCCGGCCTGGATCATTCAATATGATTTAATAAATGAGTTTCCACACTGAGAAAGGTCCAGGTCCTTGCAGTAAATGTATACCGCCAGGGCAGAAAAAAACCGTGAACCTGGAATCGTAAACCGTGAACCATAACCCAAGGAGTCACTATGCAAGCAGCAGCCTGTGAAGAAACCTCCAGGGAATCCCTGGAGGGCCTGGCCGGGAAGTATTTGACCTTCCGGCTGGGCGAGGAGGATTACGGACTGGAAATCCTCAAGGTCCAGGAGATCATCGGGATGCAGGAGATCACAGGCATCCCGAGAACACCCGATTTTGTGAAGGGGGTCATCAACCTCCGGGGCAAGGTCATCCCGGTGGTCGATCTCAGGCTCAAGTTCGGCATGGACGAGGCCGAGGTCTCGCGCAAGACCTGCATCATCGTGGTCCAGATCGCTCAGGAAGCGGGCAAGGTCATTATGGGCATCGTCGTGGACGAGGTCTCCGAGGTCCTGGAGATCGGGGGAAAGGAGATCGAACCGGCCCCGGCCTTCGGCACCCAGCTCGACACCAACTTCATCCTGGGCATGGCCAAGACCGATAACGCGGTCAAGATCCTGTTGGATTTGGACCGGGTCCTGACCAGAACGGAAATGGAAGCCATGTCCAAGGTCGGCTGAGCTTGGAGTTGTGCCTTATCGATGAATCTCTATCAGAGAGAACAAGAAAATGGATGACTCCGAATCAGTTGCAGTCTTTGTGAAAGAAATTGGAAATTGGCAAGAAAAGAATGCAGAAATGCAGAGTGTTGGAGGAAACCTCATCAAATTTCGAATTTCAAATTTCAAATTTAGAACTGAACCATGAACCTTAAACTCCAAAACCACAGGAGGAAAAATTATGTTCAAGAACATGAAGTTGGGCACCAAGCTGCTGATTTCGTTTCTGGCCGTGGGAGTGATTCCTTTTGCCGTGATCGGGGTCACCTCGCTCATCAACAGCAGCCAGGCCCTGGAAGAGCAGTCCTTCAACCAGCTCGAGGCCATGCGGGAAATCAAGAAAGGCCAGATCGAGGGCTTTTTCGAGGAGCGCCGGGGCGACATGGCAGTCATGCTAGAGACCGTGGAAAAAGTCCAGGACGGGGCTTTTGAAAAGCTGGGCAGCGTGCAGGAGCTGAAGTCGAGCCAGCTGCAGCAGTATCTGGACAAAGTCAGAAACGACATCACGGTCCTGGCCAAGAGTCAGGATGTGCAGATCGCCTACAATCAGCTCAAGAACTATCACGACTACAAAGGCTTTCAGCCCACCGAGCCCTATGACGTGACCACGGATCAGTACCAGGAGATCTGGTCCAGCTTTGATCAGTCCCTGGGCAAGTACATCACCGACTTCGGCTACTACGACCTCTTCATCCTCTGCAAACCGCACGGGCACGTCATGTACACTTACGCCAAGGAGAAGGATATAGGGAGCAACCTCGGCCATGGCCCCTATAAGGACGAGGGGCTGGCCAAACTCTGGCGCAGGGTGATCGAAGAAGATCGCATCGTGGTCCAGGACTTTTCCGCCTACGCCCCGAGCCAGGGGCAGCAGGCCATGTTCATCGGCGGTCCGGTCAAGAACGATGCGCAGGAAACCATCGGTGTTGTGGCCCTGCAGGTCCCCACGGAGAAGATCAACGCAATCGTCCAGCAGCGCCAGGGTCTTGGAGAAACCGGGGAGACCTACCTGGCCGCCAGGCAAAACGGCCGCATCGAATTCCGCAGCGACATGCAGACCATGGGCGACGGCCAATTCGTCACCGGCTACGATGTCACAGACATCGCACCGGAGTATCTGAACCAGACTCTGGACGGCCAACCGGTGCACGACGTCTTTCTCGACAGCGCCGGCAATCCGGTCATGGTGGCCAGCAGTCTGGTGGACGTAGGCCAGGGGCTTGAATGGGCCATGCTCACCAAGCTGAACCTGGAGGAGGCCCTGACCGGGGGGTCTCAGGACGGGGAGAAGGATTACTTTGCGGAGTACATCGAGGCCTATGGCTACTACGATCTCTTTCTGATGAACAGCCAGGGCTACGTCTACTACACCGTGAGCAAGGAGGCGGATTACCACACGAACATGGTTGACGGCAAGTACGCCGACTCCGGCCTCGGCAAGCTGACCCGCCAGGTGATCCAGAGCAAGGACTTCCACATCGCGGACTTCGAATCCTACGCCCCCAGCGGCAACAAACCGGCCGCCTTCATGGCCGAACCCATCCTGCATAAAGGGGGCATCGAAACCATCGTGGCCCTGCAGCTCTCCCTGGAGTCCATCAACCACATCATGCAGCAGCGGGCCGGTATGGGCGAGACCGGCGAGGCCTATCTGGTGGGTTCGGACAAGCTGATGCGATCGGACTCCTTTCTGGATCCTGAGAATCACAGCGTGGAGGCCTCCTTTGCCAATCCCCAGCAGGGCAGTGTGAACACCGAGGCCGTGCGCGAGGCCCTGGCCGGCAAGACCGGAGAAGAGATCATCACCGACTATAACGGCAACCCGGTCCTGTCCGCCTACGCACCTGTGGAGGTGGGAGATACCACCTGGGCCCTGCTGGCAGAAATCGATGAAGCCGAAGCCTTTGCCGCCATCAGCACTCTGGAGTGGGTCATCGGCCTGGTGGCGGTCATCGGTATCGCAGCCATCATCCTGGTGGCCCTTTTGGTCACCCGTTCCATCACCAGGCCAGTCAACCGGATCATCGCCGGCTTGAGTGAAGGTTCAGAGCAGGTGGCCTCGGCCTCCGGGCAGGTTTCCTCCTCGAGCCAGTCCATGGCCGAAGGGGCCTCGGAGCAGGCCTCCAGCCTGGAGGAGACCTCCTCCTCCCTGGAGGAGATGGCGGCCCAGACCCGGCAGAATGCGGACAACGCGGACCAGGCGGACAAGGCGGTCAAGGACAGCGGACAGATGGTTGAAAGCGGCGTCTCTTCCATGCAGCGCATGAACACAGCCATCAACGAGATCAAGGAATCTTCCAACGAGACCTCCAAAATCATCAAGACCATTGACGAGATCGCCTTCCAGACCAATCTCCTGGCCTTGAACGCGGCCGTGGAGGCGGCCCGGGCCGGGGAGGCCGGAAAGGGCTTTGCCGTGGTGGCCGAGGAAGTGCGCAACCTGGCCCAGCGCTCGGCCGAGGCAGCCCAGAACACGGCCCAGCTCATCGAGAAGTCCCAGGAAAACGCGGGCCATGGGGTCAGCGTGGCCGAGGAGGTGAGTGGACAATTGAATTCCATCAAGCAGAGCTCGGAAAAGGTCAACGCCTTGATCGGTGAAATCGCGGCCGCCTCCAAGGAGCAGGCCCAGGGCATCGAGCAGGTCAACACCGCGGTCTCGGAAATGGACAAGGTGGTCCAGCAGAATGCTGCCGATTCCGAGGAGTCGGCCAGTGCCTCGGAAGAGCTGTCCTCCCAGGCCGACGAGCTGAAAAAGATGGTCCAGGAGCTGACCTCGCTGGTCGGGGGCAAAAACGGCCAGGTCAAGGATGGTGGAAAATCAGCCATATCCAGAGGTTCCAGGGGACAGAGCAAGGGGCTGACCCAGCACAGACAGAGAAAGCAGCCTGCTGCAGAACATCGGGACAGGACCGGACAATCAGGCCGGGACCAGTCGGCGGAACAGGTCATCCCCCTGGACGATAACGATTTCAAGGACTTCTAGCATCCAGATTGCCCCCGGCCTTCAAGGCCGGGGGCAATCTGGATGCAGTTACCGAATCTTGAAAATCGCGAGTCAATGACCCCGGAAACGAATCACAAACCAATGCATACCTGTATTCCTTCCAACAAGAACAAAGCCCAGGCTTTAGACGAGTTGGCCGCCAGGCGTCGAGGACTTCTGTACGGAATGCTCATCGTCCTTTCGGCCCTTGGTTTGCCAGCCCTGGTCATCGCCAGCATCGAAGCGGTGCAGCTTGACCGGATGCTCGGAATCGCATTATACGGGCTGCTCTATCTGGTTTTTGTCGTCGCGGCTCTCTGCTTCAAACGCCTGCCGTTTCCTGTCAGTGCCGGGGTCGTGCTGGCGGGCCTGTATCTGATCGCCTGCTACAACCTTGTCCACTACTCTTTCGCCGGGGCAGGCAATGAGCTTTTACTGACCATTTCGGTCCTGGCCACGTTGCTGCTCGGGATGCGCGGAGGTATTGCCACTGCCGGAGTATGCCTGCTTACGATCATCGGCATCGGATTTTGCTTTGTCTTTGAAGCCATCGCGGTTCTTTCCGAAATGCCGTCTACCACGGCTGAACCGTCGTCCTGGGCCGCTGCGGCGGCAGTATTTTCGCTTCTGGCAGGGGCCTTGGTGCTCGGTGCAGGCATGCTGCAGGCAAATCTGATCCGTTCGGTGAAGACAATCCAGCATCAGGCCGAGGAACTGAAACGGGCCAATGAGGACCTGTCCAGAGAGGTTGAACAGCGGCGAGCGGTTGAAGAGAGGCTGAAACACAGTGAGTCCAAATTCAAGGCACTGTTCGAGTTGGCGCCGGACGCCATCTATCTGCAGGATCTGCAGGGAAGGCTGCTTGATGGCAACCAGGCTGCGGAACGACTCATAGGGACCTCACGCAGCACATTGAAGGGCAAGTACTTTCAAACCCTGGAGCTCGTTTCATCCGAGGAGCTGCAAAAGGCTGCGGCCCTTCTTGAACGAAATCGAAACGATGAGCCCACCGGTCCTGACGAGCTCACCTTGAAGAGCAGAAACGGAAGTTCCGTCATCGTCGAGATCCGGACCTGTCCTTTTCGACTGGGAAAGCGGCAGGTCGTTCTGGGGATAGCCAGGGACGTATCCGAACGTAAACGGCTCGAAACTCATCTGAACCAGAGCCAGAAGCTGGAATCCCTGGGAACTCTGGCCGGGGGAATCGCACACGATTTCAACAACATCCTATCCGCTGTCATTGGCTATACCGACCTGGCTTTATCCGAGGCTGCAAAAGGAACATTTCTGCATGACAACCTGTCCGCGGTGCTTTCCGCCGGAAACCGGGCCAAGGAGCTTGTGGCTCAGATTCTGGCCATCAGCCGGCCTGAAGACCAATCGAGACATCCTGTTCAGATCAACCCGTTGGTCAAGGAGGCCTTGAAGATGCTCCGCTCCACTGTTCCGACCTCTATTGAGTTCAGGGAAAAGATCGGGAAAGAACCCTTGGTGGTCCGGGTCAACCCCACTCAGCTGCACCAGGTCATCATGAACCTGACCACCAATGCCATGCAGGCCATGACCAATCAGGAAGGTCTGTTGGAGGTCTGCCTCGATTCCGTCAGCTTTGGTGAAAACAGGGCTGGGCAAGGTCTGGATCTCAGCCCGGGAGAGTACGCCTGTTTGACCATCAGCGATACCGGGGTCGGCATTCCCGGGCAGCACCTGGAGAAAATCTTTGAACCCTACTTCACCACCAAGGAGAAAGGGACAGGCACCGGGCTGGGACTCTCCGTGGTCCAGGGCATTGTCAAGTCCCATGGCGGACACGTGATCGTCAGCAGCGAGCCTGGAGAAGGGACCACCTTTTCTGTGTATCTCCCTCTGACGCAAAAGGACATGTCACAAGTTCGGGCTGAAGCCGAAGCACCTTTGCCTACCGGATCGGAGCGCATCCTCTTTGTAGACGACGAGCCACCGATTGTGAAGATGCAGCAGCAAAGCCTGGAACGTCTGGGCTACACGGTCACCGCCACCAGCAGCAGCACAGAGGCCCTTAAGAGGTTTCGCCTCTCGCCTGATACGTTCGATTTACTCATCACGGACATGACCATGCCCTCTTTGACCGGAGACAAACTCACCGCAGCCGTCAAAGCGATGCGCCCCGGCCTGCCGGTGATTTTATGCACTGGCTTCAGCGAAAAGATCAATGGGAATTGGGAGACCCCGGCCCTGGACGGCATCCTGATGAAGCCGGTGGACAAGGCGGAAATGGCCGCAGCGATCCGCCGAGCGCTTGATCGTTCTGACACTGATTTGGTTTGCAGGAATCCTGCCAGGCGAAGCCGGGAATCACTATCTCTATATTCAACAGGTCTGGCTTGAAATCAAGCATGAAGAATCCAGACGTATCCAACAAACTTTATATCTGCCGAATCATCAAGGATAGGGAACACCAATGTCTGTCAAGCCAACCTATGAAGAACTGAAACAAAGGGTCAAAGAGCTCGAACGAGAGACTGCAACCAGCAGGCAGATAGAAAGAGAACTCCTCAAGCGGCAAAAATATCAGGGTGATCGTCAAAGAAGGCATGAAGATGCTCCGCTCGACCCTTCCGGCCAGCGTTGCATTCCAGAGCGATTTCGCCGAAGATCTGCTCCAGGTGAAGGTGGACGGCACCCAGATCCATCAAATCCTGGTCAATCTCTGCACCAATGCCTCCCACGCCATGGAGAACGGCGGAGTGCTGACGGTCAGGCTGGAGAACGCCGATTTGACCAGGGATCTGGAAGTCTTTGACGGCAGCTTGGGGCCCGGTGTCTATGTCAAGCTGTCTGTGTCCGACACTGGCCCGGGGATTTCAGAGAATGATCTGCCGAGTATTTTTGACCCCTATTTCACGACCAAGGAGCTTGGCAAGGGATCAGGTCTGGGCCTTTCCGTCGTTTGGGGCATTGTCAAGACCTATGGCGGGGGCATCAGGGTCAGCAGCGAACCCGGAAAGGGCTCCCGGTTCGAGATCTATCTGCCTGCGGTTTCGGAAAGGCCATCCGGACCTGAGCCGGAAGCAATTCAGGAGGTTCCTGCCGGAAGCGAAACCATTCTCTTTGTGGACGACGAAGAGGGGATCGTCGAGCTGAACCGGCAGCGCCTGGAAGGTTTGGGATACACCGTGACCGGCACGAGCGATCCGGACTATGCCTTGCAGTGCATCCAAGAAAGACCGAAGCGTTTCGATCTGGTCATCACTGATATGACCATGCCCAAAAGACAAGGCGACAGCCTGGCCCGGGAAATCCTGAAGATACGGCCAGATATGCCGATCATCCTCTGCACGGGCCACAGCGATCGGATCTCCGAGGACTCAGCCCAAGATTTCGGCCTGGCCAAGTATCTGCACAAACCCATGGATCTGCAGTCTCTGGCTGTGTCGGTGCGAGAGGCTTTAGACCGACTGTGATCGGAAAGCGGAGTTCAGTTTTCAATGGTAAAATTCTCAGTCAATGGAGTGTATGATGAAGGAAAAGCTTCTGCAATCCGCTTCAAAACTCGTGCAGCCGCCTGAATCGGCCATCGAGGAGTTTGCACAGAAGCGGGATGAACTGGCTGATCGTCAATATCCCCATTTTCGTCAAGCTTACGGATATTGAAAGGATATGATCACCGAGCAGATATATCAGGATTACCTGAACTTTCTTTTGGCCGGGAAACGGGTTGAGTGCGGCCGCATCGTCCGGCATCTCCTGGAGCAGGACGTTCCCATCAAGGCACTGTATACGGAATTGTTCCAGAAGAGCCTCTACGCCGTTGGCGAGCTCTGGGAGCATAACAGGATATCGGTGGCCAGAGAGCATCTGGCGACCTCCATTACAGAGGGGCTGCTCCATCTTGTCTATCCCAGACTCTTTGAAAAAGTGCACTATGAACAGGGCAAAAAGGTCGTGATCTCCTGCGCCGCCAACGAGTTTCACCAAATCGGGGGCAAGATGGTTGCCGATCTCTTTGAGCTTAACGGGTGGGACGCGCGTTTTCTGGGCGCAAACACCCCATTGGATCACATGCTGGAATTCATCCAGGAGGAAAAGCCGGATCTGGTCGGATTGTCACTGAGCGTCTATTTCAATCTTGCCTCCCTGAAAGCCGGGATTGAGGCGATTCGCTCCAGTTTTGCCAATCTGGACGTCTTTGTCGGAGGACAGGCCTTCAGATGGGGTGGAACGGATGTTTTGAAACACTATCCCAAGACGCGCTACATCCCAACCCTTGACCAGCTTGAGTCCGAGATCTCGGGGTAGACCTGATGGAAGATGGCAGACAGGACGCTGTATTGGCGGACTATATCCGGCACACGGCACCGGTGTTCTATGTGCAGCTGGCCCCTGACGGCCGCATCATGGAAGCCAGCAAATACGCCGAATCATTAGTCGGACGTCCCTTGTCATCGGAATATTTTCAGGATCTGCTGGTTGACTTTCACAGCGCCGTCCACCTGCCCAGTCTCTTCCAGGAGACGTCGCAGGAGCACATGCTCCATATCCAAACCAGGAGCGGGCTCCCGCAAAGCCTGTTCTTTCATTTTCAATCCCTGGGGCAAACCTTCCTGGCCCTGGGCCGCTTGGATGCCGAGGAGCTTGAAGGCATGCGCCGGGAGGTCGTTTCCCTGAACCAGGAGTTGAGCAATGCAACCCGCCGGCTTCACAAGCAAAAGGCCCAGCTGGAACGGTTGAATGCCGAGAAGAACCACTTCTTGGGCATGGCAGCTCACGACCTGCGCAAGCCCATCGGGCTGGTGCTCACCTATGCAGAGCTTCTTCTGGAGGAGTGTGCAGGAAGTATGCCCAGTGAGCACACCGGCTTCCTGCAGACCATTCATGCCTCCTCTGCCTTCATGAAACGGATTGTCGATGATTTTTTGGATGTCAGCGCCATTGAAGCCGGCAAGTTCGACCTTGACCTGCAGCCTGCTTTCGTGGTGGATGTCCTGGAGCAAAGCCTGACCCTGAACAGGCTGCAGGCTCAGCAGAAGAACATCGAGCTGCAGGTCCAATGCGAGGACAAACTGCCGCGCGTCATGATGGATGCATCAAAGATAGAGCAGGCGATCACCAATTTGATCTCCAATGCTGTCGAGCATTCTCCCACTGACGGACGGGTCGGCGTAAGCATTTCATGTGATGAGCAGTTTATTATTTTTTCCGTTAGGGATTCCGGACCGGGGATTGTGGTGCAGGAGCAGGAAAGAATGTTCAATCCTTTTGAAAAAACCAGTGTAAAAAAGACCGGCGGTGAGAAGAGCACCGGTCTCGGCCTGCTGATCGCCCGCAAGATCGTCGAGGCCCATGGGGGCCGCATTTGGATCGACAGTCAAACAGGGGAGGGAGCCTGTGTTGCCTTCTCGCTTCCGATTAAAACGGAGTAGACATGAACCACGATATTAAAATCTTGCTGGTGGATGATGATCCAGACGTCCTCATGGCGACGTCCAGGGTGATCGGGGCAGAAGGCTACCAGGTGTTCGAGGCTTCTTCCGGGGCCGAATGCATGGAACTGGCTAAAATCCATCATCCGGATCTCATCCTGCTGGATGTTATCCTGCCGGATATAGAGGGAATCGAGCTGTGCAACGCCATTAAATCCGACCCCTCGCTCAAGAAAATTTTCGTCATCCTGATTTCCGGGCTGAGGACATCGTCTATTGAACAGGCCGAGGGGCTGGACGTGGGAGCGGACGGATATATTGCGCGTCCCGTGTCAAACAAGGAGCTCAAGGCCAGGGTCAAGGCCTTTGTCCGCATCCTGTCAGCCGAGCGGGAAAGGGACCGGCTGATCCAGGAGCTTCAGGAGGCCCTGTCGACAATCAAGCAGTTGAGCGGTCTTTTGCCCATCTGCTCCCACTGCAAGAAGATTCGAGACGATCAGGGGTACTGGAGCCAACTGGAAGCCTATATCCAGAAACATTCAGAAGCCGTGTTCACCCACAGCATCTGCCGGGAGTGTGCAGGGAAGCTTTATCCGGACTTGGATCTCTACGATGAGTCAAAATGACTTGAGTAGTGTGGCTGAACTTATTTTGGAACTCCTTGCCAACAAACTGCCTCTGGTCGGCAGAAACTTTTTGACAGGTACATTGCTTTATGAGAACCTAAGTCACCATGCCATGTTGACACCCCTTTCGAGGGAAGGAGACTGCTTATGATCCAAAAACAAAGAAAAATTTCAATGGGATTCTCGGATGAAAAGTTGTTGGAAGGGCAGCACATCATCTACCTTTACAACGACGACCGGGAACGTAAAAAGACCATGGCCAGTTTCCTCCAGCAAGGCCTGCTTGAAAACGAGAAACTTCTCTATCTCGTGGACGACATTTCACCGGAAGAGATGCAGAAGGAGTTGAGCCTGCTGGGAGTTGATGTTCAACGGGTCAACAATTGTTTCGATATTACGGCGGGCCACTATGCCTGTTGTCCCGACCATTACTTCACCGCCGAATTCATGTTGAAAACGGTGGGTGAGTTCTACGAGCAGGCCATTCAAAATGGATTTACGGGCGCCCGAGGTGCGGGGGAGATGTCCTGGGCCCTGGTTGAGGGCCGGGCCACGGTCGAAGAATTGCTCAACTATGAAGCCCAGCTCAACCATATCCTCCAACGGCATCCCCTGACCACCGTCTGCCAGTATGACGCCAGAAGGTTTGACGGGGCCTTGATCATGGATCTGCTGAGCGTACATCCGATGATGATCGTCCGCGGCCAACTGGTCAAGAATCCCAGCTACGTGAAACCGGAAATTTTCCTGCAGGAATATCGAGAGCGACAGCAGAGGAGTTCTCGGCTCGATCACTGAAAGCCGTTCTAAAGAATGAAAAGGTTATGCGACAATTGCGGTCAAAATGCCGCTGTTCGTCTTCTGCCTGCAAACTCTCTGGATTTTTGCCCATGAATAATGTTCCGGACTTTCAAACTCTTCACAAGGTTATCCTCATTCAGAGCACCATTCATCTGCTCCAGGACAAAAAGTCCCTGATACGGTTTGTCTGCAGGGGGTTTTCCGAGCTTCCCTGGCTCTCTTCCGTGGGGCTCTTCCTGCAGGGGGAGTATGTTTCTGAAGGCAGCCCGGCTTCACCTGGACGCGACGACAGCCAGAACCTGTTCGACGCCCTCGCAAACTCCTCTCATCTGAAAAAGGAACAGGATGCGGAATTGACCGCATTTGAGGAAAGGCATGGTCTGAAGTGCATCAAGGCGGCCACCAGTTTTGAGGTCTACGGGTTTTTGCTGGTCAGACCCTCAGATGAAAAACGGTTTCAGGAATTCAGGCCGTATCTGGAAAACACCATGAATCTCATCGCCTTGAGAGCTGAGAATGAAGAACAGAACAAAATCATCCGTCGTCACCAGGAAGATCTAGAGAGCTTGATTGCGGAAAGAACCAGAGCTCTGAAGGAAAGCGAACAGAAATACAGGACCCTGTTTCACAGCATCCGCGACGCCCTGTTGGTGGCTGACTTGCAGCGGACCATAATCTCCTGCAACCAGGCCTTTACTGATTTGTTCGGTTACTCCCTGGAAGAAATTCAAGGCTGCAGGACCGAGATACTGTATGCCGATTCCAGCCAGTTTCCAAGGCTGGGGAAGCGTTTGCAGGATAAGGCCTACGATCCGAATCTGTTTATCACCATTGATTACAAAAAAAAATCAGGAGAGGCCTTTCCAGGTGAGACGAATATCTTCGGCTTTGTAGATGCAGAAGGGTGCGAGATCGGGTATATCGGCCTCATACGCGATATTTCCGTTCAACTCAAAGCCGAACAGGAGAGGGTGAGGTATGAACAGCTTCTGCGTCAGGCCCAAAAGATGGAAGCCATCGGGACTCTGGCTGGAGGCATAGCCCATGATTTCAATAACATTCTGGCTTCAGTGATTGGGTACACTGAGTTGGCCATGTGCGATGCCCAGAAAAAAAGCTTGCTTTATGAGAACTTGAATGAGGTGCTGACGGCAGGCAATCGGGCCAGGGATCTCATCAGACAGATCCTGGCCATCAGCCGGCATGAGGATCAATCAAAACAGGTGGTGCCCATCAATCCTCTGATCAAAGAAGCCTTGAAGATGCTGCGTTCCACCGTGCCAACCTCCATCGAGTTCAAGGAGGATATAGATGGAAAGACGTTCAATGTTCAAGCCGATCCCACTCAAATCCATCAGGTCATGGTCAACCTGGTCACCAATGCCATGCAGGCCATGGACAGCCACGAAGGAACAATCGAGGTCTGTCTTGATGCCTACTGCTTCGAAGACTGGATCAAGCAGAAAGCCTTGCATTTGACCCCGGGCGAGTATGTCCGCTTGAGTGTCAGCGATACCGGATCTGGAATTGCTGAAGACCAGATTGATAAAATTTTTGAGCCCTACTACACAACAAAGGAGAAAGGGGCGGGGACCGGTTTGGGACTGGCTGTGGTCCATGGCATCGTCAAATCTCATGGCGGGCTAATTACTGTTTATAGTGAAGAAGGGAAAGGCTCCACGTTTCATGTCTATCTGCCCTTGGCTCAAAACCAGACCTTGAAGCAAACAGCAGCTGAATCCGAAGAACCCTTGCCCACGGGCACCGAGCACATTCTGTTGATTGACGATGAACTGCCAATCGTGAAGATGCAGCAACAGAGCCTTGAGCGTTTGGGCTATGTGGTGACAGCGAAGACCAGAAGCAGGGAAGCCCTGGAGACGTTTCGCTCTTCACCGGACAAGTTTAATCTGGTCATCACGGACATGACCATGCCGGAAATGACCGGGGACAAGCTTGCAGCAGCAGTCAAAGCCATTAATTCGGAGGTAGCCGTCATTCTCTGCACTGGATTTAGTGAACAAATCGAAGCACATAAAGAAAACATAGTCCTGGATGGGTACTTGATGAAGCCCGTCGACAAAACCCGGATGGCAACCACGGTTCGAAAAGTGCTGGACAGCTATTCCCAGGGCCCGGTTCCTGGCTCATAATTGAACTTTTTATTGTCTGTCAGATTTTCCTGAATCAAGTCAGATTTTTCTGAGGTTGGCGTCTTTCCTTTCAAGTTTCTTCCTTTTCTATAAAAAATCTTCTTTTTCCCTCTGCTTTTATTTCCTTGTCAGATATTTCGGATTCCCAGGCCTGGATCAGAGAAAATAGTTCATTATTAAGATACTGAGTTATTGTGATTTTTTTTTCTTCCTGTGCCTGGCATGGTTCTTGTAATGAGAAACGTTAAGTTCATCAATATAGAGGTTTCAAGCTCGGTCTGTCTCATTATACTGATCCAATTTTGGTTTTTACAACAAAGACTGGCGACCCCAAGGGTCCAGGCCCAAATTTCACAAAAAGCTAAGTTGGATCAGTATACAAACACGACAAGCCCAACACAACAAGGACGGCAGCATGATTCATTGTATCCTGTTCATACAGCAAGACTCCAGCCCGGAAGGCCGGCTTCTGACAACGGCGGTCCACAAGAAATTTCAGGATGTCTCCAAGGTGATTTGCCCTGATGTGGAGTCTCTTGAAAAATGGCTCGAAAGGCCCGAGGATAATGGCGAGCTGGAGATATATGTGATTTTGACCGAAACCAATGCCCAACTGGAAGAACTCTACTCTGTCAGCACTTTGCTGGATAACAAGAAAGTGCTTATTATTTTACCGGATGGGGAGCGGCTCAGTTTTTTGTCTGGATTTCATTTGTGGCCCATGTCCCATTCCTCACAGCAGTCCGAACCTTTCAGCGATGTCTGTCAGGTCATGCGGAAAACCATCGACTATCACAACCTAAGCGAAAGAGAACTCCTCACCCTCCCCACGTGATCACGACCTGGGTGTTCTGGGATGAACACGTAACTCTTTGTCCAGTCTCATATTTATAGTTTATTGTCAGTTTGAACTGATCATTTCTTGACAATAGCTTGTTGCTATGGGATGTTTTCTTTGCTTGAAAACTACTTTGGTCAACAATTGACTAAACTCTTTATGATGCCGCAAGTATGAAGAAAATATGTTTCCTGGGCTCCATGCTCTTATCATGGTGTATCTTCTGTGGGCTGCTCCCTGCGGCCGCCGCAGACAATCCACCAATCCGCATCGGGGCCACGGTCTCCCTGGAAGGCCCTTACGCAGAGCCGTCCATGATGATTCGCGATGCCTTCCGGCTCTGGGAGCAGGAGGTCAACCAAAACGGCGGGCTTCTGGGGCGGAAGGTGAAACTCATCCTTTACAATGATAAGAGTCAGAGAAGACTGGTCAACACATACTACCACAAACTCATCGAAAAAGATCGGGTCGATCTGGTCTTTTCCCCGTACGGCACACCCCTGACCCTGACCGCCTCAAACGTCAGCGAAGAACACAACCTCTTCATGCTGGCCTGCGCCGCATCCGGCGAAAGGATCTGGGAACGGGGATTCGAGTATGTGGTCGGGATGTACGCCCTGGCTGAGCGGTTTTTTATCGGTCTGCTGGACTTGATGGCCAGAAACGGACACACGACCGTCTCCCTGGTCTACAGCGAAGAATCGTCCTTCAACCTCGACGTGGCCGAAGGAGCCCGGAAATGGGCAGAGAAATTCGACATAGCGGTGGTTCGTGACAAAGGCTACCGAAACGGTGAAACCGTTCTTCCGGAGATCGTCTCCGAGTTCAAAGCAGCCGAGGCCAGGCGGGTTTTGGTCTCCGCCTATCCTCCGGATTGTTATCGCTTGTTGGAAGAGATGCGGAAGAAAAACTACAAGCCAGAGGTGCTGGGCATGACCATTGCCCCAATCCATCCGGATTTTCTGGAGAAAGCCGGAAGAATGGGAAAAAGGGTCTTTGCCCCGTCGCAATGGGAGGCCAACGAGCGGATACCTTTTCCTGGGACGAGGAAATTCATCAAATCCTTTCGAAGCTTTACAGGAAAATTGCCCACCTATCATGCCGGGTCCGCTTATGCCGCCTGTCAGCTCTACGAAGAAGCGATCCGGCAGACCCAGTCCCTGGACAATCGGAAGATCCGGGATTACATCGTCTCGCTCGATACCGTGACCGTTATCGGACGCTTCAAGGTCGATGCAACAGGGCGGCAGGTCGGGCATAACCCACTCCTCATCCAGTGGCAGGCTGGTCGCAAGGAAATAGTCTGGCCCCCCAGGATGCAGACTGCCGAACCGCAGCTGTAGGTTCTGGTCCAGGACAAGAGACTCTCATGAAATTGCCCCTGCACAAGCGCATCGTGTTCTGGCTGCTCCTGCCGGTGATCCTCGTCGGAGCCGTTATCTCCGGGCTATTGATCCGCTCGCTCTCTTCACCCATGGAATCATTTTTAACCGAACATTTCGAGTCCAATCTCCGCCTGGCCTCCAGGATGGGCCTGGGGGTGTGCGACACCTATTTCAATCAGCTCCTGGAGATGCGCCAGGAGGACAATCCGGACATGAACCAGGCCTTCAAGCATGAAGCCCTCCAGGAAATGAAATCCATTGGAAAGGAGTTCCTCAATGTGCACCTCATGGTTGTGGAAAACGGGCACAATATTCGGATGACCAGTCTGGATCTTCAGGCAGAGTCCTGGAATCTGCCTGAAGATGTCGACAGCAGCGACAAAGAGGCCGTTTTGGAGGCTAAGCTTGCAGGCAGCGCAGTCAAAGCCAGTATAAAGACGTTTCCATTTTGGGGTTGGCATATCGTCAGCTTTGTGCTGGAAAAGGATTACCAGGCCCCTATGAGGTCGGCCCGCCACATCGTTTATTTGAGTACCCTGGGAGTCCTGGCCGCGGTGTTTGCGACCCTCCTGGTCGTGTTTCATGCCTTTGTCAGGAAGCCGCTGAATCGATTGGTCCTGGCCACAGAAAACGTTTCCAGCGGGAAGCTCCTCAAGGTTGAGCCGGCCCGGGAAAACGAAATTGGTCGATTGACAGCTTTTTTCAATCGAATGGGCTCGAGCCTGCAAAACAAGCAGGACGAGGTGGACCGGCTCATCGAACAGCTGCAAGAGTCGGAACAGCGCTATCGCAGCTTGGTCGACCTGTCTCCGGATGCGGTTCTCGTTGTTCAAGACGGGGTAATCACCTATCTCAACCACAGCGGGGCAGGCATGTTCTGTGCAACCGCCCCTGCAGATCTCATCGGTGAGCCGATCCGGGAAATGATTCATCCTGATTACCAGGAAATCGCCCATCTTCGCTTCCAGGAAATCGAAAGAGGTCTCGGCAGCTATTTTCTTCAAGAATTTAAATTTATAACGAGAGAAGAGCAGCTCATTGACGGAGAAGCCACAGGAACCTCCATCGTGTATTCAGGTCAACCGGCGGTGCTCTGTGTAGTCAGAGACATCTCTGAGCGCAAGCGGTCACAGGAGGAAAAAAAAAGATTGGAAGAGCAGTTTCATCAAGCCCAGAAACTGGAATCAGTCGGCCGTCTGGCCGGAGGCGTGGCCCACGATCTGAACAACCTGCTATCTCCGATCCTCGGCTACGGGGAAATGCTCCTTGAAGACGCCAATGACAAGGACGCGGAGCCTCTTGAGGAGATGGTCAATGCAGGCAGACGGGCCAGGGATCTGGTGCGGCAGCTTCTGGCCTTTAGTCGGAAGCAGTCCCTTGAAGTCAAACACCTCGATCTCAATGAACTGGTGAGCGGATTTGAGAAGCTGCTGCGCCGGACCATGAGGGAGGACATCGCCATTCATATGGTTTTGGAGCCGGATCTGCCCGTAATCGATGGAGATGCCGGACAGCTGGAACAGGTGATCATGAACCTGGCCGTCAACGCCCAGGACGCCATGCCGGAGGGAGGAATGCTGACTTTGGAAACAGCCCAGGTCGAGCTGGACCGGACTTACGCAGCTGAGCACAAAGGGGTGACACCCGGATCACACGCCATGCTGGCCGTGACCGACACCGGGGTCGGCATGGACGCCGAGACCCGCGAACGGCTCTTTGAGCCGTTTTTCACCACCAAGCCCAAGGACAAGGGCACAGGGCTGGGGTTGGCCTCGGTCTACGGCATCGTCAAGCAACACGGCGGAAACATCTGGACGTACAGCGAACCGGGCCGGGGGAGCACCTTCAAGATCTATCTGCCGGTCTCGGCTGAAAACGTGGCTGTCCTGGAAAAACCACTTCCGCAGTCTTCCCCTGATGTGCCTGGCACGGAAACCATTTTGCTGGCCGAAGATGAAGATCAGGTCAGAAACCTGGCCCGGATCATTCTGGAGCGGCATGGCTACACAGTCTTGGACGCGGGCAGCGGGAAGGAGGCACTCGATGTTCTGGACAGGTATCAAGGACCGCTGCAGCTGCTCCTGACGGATGTGGTCATGCCGGATGTCAACGGCAGACAGCTGTTCGAGCAGGTTCTGGCCCGGTCTCCCGATATCCGGGCCCTGTATATGTCCGGCTATACTGAAAACGTCATCGCCCACCACGGGGTGCTGGATCCGGATGTCCATTTCATCCAGAAACCTTTTACCGTCAACGACCTGCTGGCCAAGGTCAGGGAAACCCTGGAAGCATAGACGATGGTCATCATGTCAAGGAAACCTACGTACGACCAATTAGAAAGAAGGGTTCAGGAATTAGAACACGAAACCAACAAGCGCAAGCTTGCTGAAGAGGCCCTGCAGCATAGCGAGCAGTGGTTTCGGACAATCGTCAATGTCTTGCCGCAGTTCGTCAGCTACGTGGACAAGGACTTGCGGTATCGGTTTGTCAACCAGACCTATCAGGAGGCATTCGGGTTGGCTCCAGAGGATATCGTGGGCAAGACCCTGCCTGAAGTCATAGGCCGGGTTGCCTTTGAGGAAGCACGGACGCATGTGGCCAAGGCACTGGCCGGGGAAGCAGTCAGGTATCACCAGCGATACCAGTATGCAACAGGCGGAACGCGCGATATTGACGGCAGGCTGATTCCGGATAGGGACGAGCAGGGTCTGGTCCAGGGCTACTATGCAGTGCTGACGGACATCACCCCGTATGTGAAAGTGCAGGAGGAACTCAAGGAGAGCGAGCACAAATACCGAAACCTGGTCAACAACTTCCCCGGCATCACCTATCAGTTTGTGATGACAGCCCAAGGTGATATTTACTTTGACTGCATCGGGGATCAATGCAGTGATATGTTAGGGCTCAGTTCCCAGGAAATAATGGCAGATGCGGAAATCATTTTCAAACGCATCCCGGAACCCGATGCAGACAAGGTCCGCAGGGCCATACTCGAATCAGCCGATGCCCTGACCCCCTATGAAGTGGAGCATCGAATCGTCAAACCCGATGGCCAAATCAACTGGGTGCATGCCTCCTCGGTCCCCCGGAAGCTTGCCAACGGAGATATCATCTGGGACGGCATAGGTGTAGACGTGACCGATCGGAAACTGGCTGAAGAGGCCCTGAAGCGCTCCTATCAAGAGCTGGAGCTGCGGAACCATGTGGCCGCTCTGTTCCTGACCTCTCCCAAAGACCGTCTCTATCACGATATTCTCAACCTGCTGCTCCAGGAGTTTGACAGCCAGTATGGGTATGTCGGCTACATCGATGAAAACGGGGATCTGGTCTGTCCTTCCATGACCCAGGATATCTGGAGCAAATGCCGTGTTCAGGGTAAAAGCATTGTCTTTCCCAGGCATTCCTGGCGCGGCATCTGGGGAACATCCCTTCAAGAGAGGCGTGCCATGATGCGCAACGACGGCCTGAAACCGCCGGACGGACATGTGACGCTGCACAACGCCCTCATTGTGCCCTTGAT
>JAIPER010000012.1 GCA_021737115.1 Desulfohalobiaceae bacterium | reverse complement strand
ACCCTGAAGACCGCCTCGGCCTCGCCCCATTACGCCAAAACCCTGGCCCGAATCAAGCCCGAGGATATCCGAAGCCTGGATCAGGTCCGGGACCTGCCGTTCACCGAAAAAGAGGACCTGCGCCGGGGCTACCCCTTTGGATTCCTGGCTCAGGACCCGGCCCGGATGATCCGCATGCACGCCTCATCCGGGACCACCGGCTCCCCCACGGCCATGTTTTACACGGCCGGGGACGTGAGCGCCTGGGCCGACCTGGTGGCCAGGTGCATGCACATGACCGGAATCCGTGCTGAGGATACTTTTCAGAACTTAAGCGGCTACGGGCTGTTCACCGGGGGCCTGGGCATGCATTACGGCGCCGAGAGGCTGGGCTGCCTGACCATTCCGGCCGGGGCCGGAAACAGCCAGCGTCAGATCAAACTCCTCAAGGACTTCAAGGTCAGCTGCATCCACATCATCCCTTCCTATGCCCTGCACCTCTTTACCGTGTTCTCCGAATCCGGCCTGGATCCCAGGGATCTCAACCTGAAAATCGCCCTGATCGGGGCCGAACCCCACAGCGAAGAGACCAGGACCCGGGTAGAAGAGCTTTCCGGGATGAAGGCCTACAACTCCTACGGCCTCTCGGAGATGAACGGCCCCGGGGTGGCCTTTGAATGTCGGGTCCAAGACGGAATGCACCTCTGGGAAGACTCCTATCTGGCCGAAATAATCGACCCGCACAGCGGAGATCCTCTGCCGGAAGGCGAACTCGGCGAGCTGGTCCTGACCAGCCTGACCAGAGAAGGAATGCCCATCATCAGATACCGGACCAGGGATCTGACCCGGTTCATCCCGGGGACCTGCGCCTGCGGCCGCGAGCACATCCGGATAGATCGGATCATGGGCCGGGCCGACGACATGTTCATCTTAAAGGGGGTCAATATCTACCCCATGCAGGTGGAACAGATCCTGATGTCCATGCCTGAAGTGGGACAGAACTATCTCATCGTCCTGGAACGGGAAGGCTATATCGATCAGATGCGGGTCAAAGTGGAAGTCCGGGATGAATTTTTCGAAGAGGACATGCGGGTCTTGAAAGGGCTGGCCCAGAAGATCACCCGCAGGCTCAAACAGGAGATCCTGATCACCCCCAAGGTGGACCTGGTGGAGCACAGGAGTCTGCCGCGGACCCAGGGAAAGGCGGAGCGGGTTCAGGACAGAAGAAAGTGAGGAGTGAAGAGTGAGGAGTGAGGAGTGCTGCAGGAAGAATTCAATCTTCTATCTTTTTCCCCTCTGCCATAGTAAATCTTCTATCTTATATCTTAAAATTCATTGACCATGCTGACCGGACTGTTCATCCTGCTCTTGTTTATCGCCTGGGGCTCCAATCTGCTGAGCCTTCCCGGGAACTGGATCAACCTCCTGCTCCTGGCCCTCTGGAAATGGACCCATGCCGGGATGGAGGCCGGACTGTGGTTCTTCCTGCTGCTTCTCCTGATAGCCGGAATCGGGGAACTCCTTGAATTTTTCAGCCAATCCGTCAGCGCCAGGAAATACGGGGGGTCTTCCAAAGGCAGCTGGGGTGCTTTGCTGGGGGCTTTCATCGGGGCCATTCTCGGGGCCCCGATCTTCATGGGGCTGGGCTCCATCCCCGGCTCCATAGCCGGGGCCTTTGCAGGCAGCCTCCTGGTCGAGCTCGCCTCCAAAAAGGGTTTTTCCAGCGCCATAAAGGCCTCCAAAGGGGCCATGTGGGGCAGAATCTTCGGGATCGTGGCCAAGGCGAGCCTGGGCATGCTCATCCTGGCCCTGAGCATCCCGAGGCTGTGAGAGCGGCTGCAAAATTTTTTTTGCAGCCGCATCTTGGAAGGACTTATATTATAGCATCGTCTGACTGGATTCCGGCCTCCGCCGGAATGACGGATAGTTCCCAATAATTTGACTTGAAGTTTCATACGAGAGGACAGAAGACGGAAGACAGAGGACAGAAGACGGAAGACAGAGGACAGATAACCAATAACAAATAACCATTAACCAATAACCAATAACCAATAACCAATACCAAACACATACCCGTATAAGGAGTCCAGCCGTTGAACCAGGACCAGTTTCCCACCTATCGCAGCGAGTTGGAATATGTCTGCCAGAACTGCGGGGCCCGCTTTCCCGGAGATGAACTCCATTACTCCTGCAATGAATGCAACGGGGTCTTTCTTCTGGAAGACACCGGATTTCAGCGTTTGCGCCGGCAAAAAGGAAGTCAGTGGCGCGAGCTGTTCGACAGCCGCAAAAGAAGCAATCTTCCCGGACTGCAGGGGATTTTCCGGTTCTACGAGCTCATCGCCCCGGTCCTGGAGCCCGAAGACCTGCTCTGGCTCGGCGAGGCCCAGACCCCGTTAATCAGGGCCGGACAAGACTTGCAGAAACTGGTCGGACAGCCCCTGGCCTTCAAAAACGAAGGCCAGAACCCGAGCGGCTCCTTCAAGGACAGGGGCATGGCCTGTGCTTTCAGCCGTCTGCGCTCGCTGATCCGGACAAATCACTGGGATCAGATCCTGACCATCTGCGCCTCCACCGGGGACACCTCGGCTTCGGCGGCCATGTACGCCGCCTATACCGGCCCCCAGACCCTGTCCGTGGTCCTTCTGCCAAAGGGCAAGGTCACCCCGCAGCAGCTGGCCCAGCCCCTGGGCAGCGGGGCCAGGGTCTTCGAACTCCCCGGGGTCTTCGACGACTGCATGCGGGTGGTGGAATTTCTGGCCGAGAACTACCGAGTGGCCCTCTTGAACTCCAAAAACAGCTGGAGGATTCTGGGCCAGGAATCCTATGCCTTCGAGATCGCACAGGAATTTGACTGGGACCTCGGCGGCAAGACAATCCTGGTGCCCATCGGCAATGCCGGGAACATCTCGGCCATTCTCTCCGGGTTTTTAAAGCTTAAAAGCCTGGAGATCATCACGGAGCTGCCCCGGGTGATCGGAGTCCAGACCGCCCACGCCGATCCGGTGTATCACTACTATGACCAGGAGCCGGGCAATCGGACCTATGCCCCGGTCCAGGTCAAAGCCAGCGTGGCCCAGGCGGCCATGATCGGCAATCCGGTCTCCTTTCCCAGGGTCAAATCTCTGGCCAAGGAGTATGAGAAGCAGGCCGGGACTTCGAGCTTCCAGGTGGTCCAGGCCGACGAGCAGTTGATCATGGACTCGACCGTCCTGGCCAACAGACATGGCCATATCGTCTGTACCCAGGGCGGGGAATGTCTGGCCGGACTGATCCGGGCCAGGGAACTGGGCCTGTTGGACCCCGACGAGCTGGCCGTGCTGGCTGCCACGGCCCACAGCCTGAAGTTCCAGAATTTTCAAAACATGTACTTTGAAGACAATTTTCCAGAGGAGTACCGGATCAAAGCCAGGCAGGAGTTGGTCAACAGACCGCAACTAATCGCCGGGGACGGACAAAGCGCGGCAAACCAGGAGCTTATTTCCAGGGCCGCCGAAGCGATCGTCACCTCCCTCGGACTGACCCGGACAGGCGGATAAGATTGCCGGGATCGCGGGTGTCTTGACTCACCGGCCCGGCGGGAATGTTTCTTCAAGCTCTTTGATTCTGACGATAAGCTCCCGGTCGGAAAAATCGAAGCGCAGCGGGGTCAGGGTCAGATAGCCCCGGCTGAGCAGGTCCCGATCCGTGTCCCTTTCGAGGTTCTCTGCAGGAATCTCCCCGCTGAGCCAGTAATAGGCATTCCCCCTGGGATCTGTGCGCTGTTCGTAGCGATCGTCATACACCGCCTGGGTCTGCGGGCAGATCCTCAGCCCCCTGCTCTCTTCGAAAGGTCCTTTCGGAAAATTGAGATTCAGGACCCGCTGTGGGGGGCAGCAGCTCGGGTCCAGCACCTCGATGAACCTGGCCACGAATTCGGCCTGTTCCTCCAGGTCCAGGGGGTGGAAATCATCGATGGAAACCGCCAGTGCGGGGATGCCGGCCAGAGCCGCTTCCGTGGCCGCAGCCACAGTCCCGGAATAGAGGATATCCACCCCGACATTGGCCCCGTTGTTGATTCCGGAGACCACCAGATCCGGCTCCAGGGAGAGAATCGAATTCAACCCGATTTTGACGCAGTCGACAGGAGTCCCGGAAACGGCCACTCCCTGAAAATCGCCGTCATTGATCTCTTTGAGCCTGAGGGGGGAACTGAGGGTCACGGCGTGTCCCACTGCCGACTGCTCGGAGAGCGGGGCCACGACCATGACCTGATGACCGGCTCTGCGTAGAGCCTTCTCCAGGCTTCTCAGGCCAATGGCCCGGATTCCGTCGTCATTCGTGAGCAAGAGACGCATATCGAGAACTAAAGATAGAGATTGAAGATAGGAAGAAAAAATTCGACCAGGCAAAGTATTCCTCAAGCCAGAACAAATATCAAGTACATTTAAGACGAGCCTGAGTATATGATCAGCAAAAACAGCTTTATCAGCCAGTTTCAGGAAGGACAGAAAGTGGAGGACCTGTTTGTCCTGGCCGAGGCCAGACTTGCTGAATCCAAAAACGGTCCCTACTGGAACTTAAAACTCCAGGACAGAACCGGAAAGATCGAGGCCAAGATCTGGCACCCCCAGAGCTCCCAATACACCGCTCTCGCCCCGGCCCAGCTCTTCCTGGTCCAGGGGGTCGTCCGCACCTTCCGGGGACAGCCGCAGTTGACCGTCAGCCAGATGCGGGTTTTCGAAGACCCTGACCTGCAGATTGACTGGGCCGAGTTCATTCCCTCCAGTTCCCGTCCGCCTGAAGAAATAATGGAGGAACTGGAAAAACTCTGCCGGGAAGAACTGACCTACAAACCCTGGCTGAAGTTGAGCCGGTCCATCTTAAAGGACCCGGATATCAGGCCGAGACTGCTGGCGGCGCCGGCCGCCAAGTCCATACACCACGCCTATCGGGGCGGCCTGCTGGAACACAGCCTGAACGTGACCCGCTTGTGTCTTCTCATCTCCAGCCTGTATCAGGATCTGGACCGTGAAATCCTGCTGGTGGCCGCCTGCTTCCACGACCTGGGCAAGGCCTGGGAACTGGGTGCGGGGATCAGTCACGAATACACCGATCCCGGCCGTCTCCTGGGGCACATTCAACTGGGACTGGAGGTCCTGGAGCCCTTTCTGCAGAAAACAAAAGACCTCGACCCCGGACTGATCATGCATTTCAAGCACCTGCTCCTCAGCCATCACGGCGAGTATGCCTTCGGGTCTCCGAAAAGACCGAAGACACCGGAGGCCTTTGTCCTTCATTACGCAGACAACCTGGACGCCAAGATCAAGGTCTGGGATCAGGCCGTTTCCGGATTGGACCGCACGGAGACAAACTGGACGACCTACTTCCCCTTTTTGGAGCGACAGTTGTACCACCCTCCGAGAACAGATGACTTCATTCAGAAGGGCCAAACCCCAAAACCCGGTGCAAAGAAACAATGCTTATTACCTTTGAAGGAATAGAGGGCTGCGGCAAATCAACCCAATGCCGGCTGCTCTTTGATTTGATCGAAAAAACCAGACCCGGTTCGGCCCTTCTGACCAGGGAACCCGGCGGCAGCAGACTGGGCAGGAAACTGCGCTCCATTCTCCTGGATCCGACCAACACGGGCCTCTGCTCCGAGGCCGAACTGTTCCTCTATCTGAGCGACAGGGCCCAGCACCGGGCTGAAATCATCAAACCCGCACTTCAAGCCGGGCGGACCGTGATCATCGATCGCTTCACCGACTCCACCCTGGCCTACCAGGGATACGGCCGCGGTTTGGATCTCATGACCCTGAAAAATCTGAACGAGCTGGCTGTTCAGGGCACCAGGCCCGATCTGAGCGTCCTCATCGATCTGCCGGCCGAGATCGGACTCAGGAGGGCGCTGACCAGGAACCGTCTTTTGCAGCAAACAGATGAAGGACGTTTCGAAGCCGAAGAGCTGTCCTTTCATCACCGGGTCCGGCTGGGGTTTCTGGAGTTGGCCGCTAAGGAACCCGGCCGCTTTCTGGTCCTGGACGGAAGCAGCGACCGGGAGGTTATCTTTGCAGGGATCAAACAGGGGATCGGAGACCGCTTTCCCCTGTTGCTGCCGGCGCCGGACCAGGCTTAGTACACGCAGGCGTAAATACAGTGACATTGCAATGCCAAGAGTATGTTCGTTACTGGGATCGGAAGCAACGAAAAAAATCCGAATTTCGAGATTCGGATTTCGGATTTACAAAGTCAGAGCCCATCTCCTTGGTTCGAGGACTGATAATGAATACGTCACTGAACTTACGAATCCAGAGCACCTAGCCTCGGGCGCCTTGACAACCCGGTGACTCGGTCTTAAATCTTAGATTGGTCCCTTTGGAAAAGAAAGAGGGATCGGGACAGACTGCAGGTGATATACCGATCCAACTTGACTTTTATCGTTCAATGGCTACTGAAGTCCGGAATCATTGCCGCTTTATAAAAAAACCAAAATTGGAGCAGTATAAGGAGAGAACATCATGAAGGAAAAAGTTGAAGCGGCCCTGGATAAGATCAGGCCTCAACTCCAGGCCGACGGCGGGAATGTCGAACTGGTGGAGGCGAGCGACGACGGTATCGTTCGGGTCCGGCTGCAGGGAGCCTGCGCCGGTTGCCCCATGTCCCAGATGACTTTGAAAAACGGCATCGAGCGGGTCCTGAAGCAGGAGGTCCCTGAAGTCAAGGCAGTGGAAGCAGTCAATTAAGAGACAGGTGCCTGCAGCCTGTGTATTCGAGATGGTGTTATTTAAAAACGGTCCGCTGTGCTTTTTATGAGCCGCATTCATCCCGGGAGCTGCGGTCTGAAGAACCCCGCATGACCGATAAAGGAATGACATCCCCACGTACAGCTCCGCCGACAGATAATTAAAATCAGAACCTGAAACCTCGTTTTCCTACCCCCCCAATCAGAAATTTCCCAGCTACTACACGGAGAAAAGATGAGCAAGATCGTGACCAGATTTCCACCCAGCCCCACCGGTCATCTCCACATCGGCGGGGCCAGGACCGCCCTCTTCAACTGGCTCTATGCAAGGCACAATCAGGGTACATTCATCCTGCGCATCGAAGACACGGACACAGAGCGCTCCACCCGGGAAATGACCGATTCCATTCTGGAAGCCATGGACTGGCTCGGCCTTGACTGGGATGAAGGTCCCTATTTCCAGAGCCGGCGTTTTGCCCTCTACCAGGAGCAGATCGAGGCCCTTCTGCAATCAGGCCGGGCCTACTACTGCCGCTGCACCCCCGAAGAAGTCGAGGCCATGCGCCAGGAGGCCAGACAAAAGGGGGAAAAACCGAAATACAACGGCCGCTGCAGGGATCTGGATCTCGGGCCCGGCCCGGGCCGGGTGGTTCGTCTGAAAGCCCCCTTGAGCGGACAAACCGTGTTTCAGGACCTGATCAAGGGGGCCAATGCCGTGGACAACCGGGAGCTCGACGATTTTATCCTCAGGAGGGCGGACAACACCCCGACCTACAATCTGGCCGTGGTCGTGGACGACGCCCTGATGGGAATCACCTGCATTTTGCGGGGAGATGACCATATCAGCAACACCCCCAAGCAGGTCATGCTCTACCAGGCTCTGGGCTTTGCCCTGCCCGATTTCGGCCACGTCCCCATGATCCTCGGTCCGGACAAGAAGAGACTGAGCAAAAGACACGGGGCGATGTCCGTCCTGGAGTACAGAGAACAGGGCTATCTGCCCGAAGCCCTGATCAACTATCTGGTCCGCCTGGGCTGGTCCCATGGCGACCAGGAGCTGTTTGAGCCAAAAGAACTGGTCGACAAGTTCTCCCTGAACAACCTGGGCAAGTCCGCCTGTATTTTCAATCTGGAAAAGCTGGACTGGGTCAACAGCCAGCATATCAAAAACAAACAGCCCGCCGAACTGGCCGGAGCGCTTCTGTCCAGGCTGCACAAAAAAGGCCTGCCCGAAATTGATCGCGGATACGCGGAAAAGATAGTCCCTCTCCTCCAACCCCGGGTCCGAACTCTGGAGCAGCTGGCCGAGCAGGCGACATTCTTTGCTCTTCCGGACCAGGACCTGGACTATGACCGGGAGTTGCTTGAGAACTATTTTACGGTGGAAATCAAGGGATATCTACAGGAATTGCTTGCTGAACTGAAACGGCTGGATGAATTCTCCCAGTCCGGTCTCGAAGACTTGGTGGCAGGATTCTTGAAAGAAAGGGGAATCAAGTTCAAATTGCTCGCCCAACCTATCCGCATCGCCCTGACCGGAAAAAAAGCCAGTCCAGGACTGTTTGAAACCATGGAAGTCCTGGGCCGGGAGCGAGTGACGAATCGTTTGAGCCGGGTCCTGGAGATGCTTGACGCTAACCGCATTTCGTCAGGAAAAGTCGGGGATTCGTATGGAATTTGATAATGAGGCCGGAACCTCTGGGGAAACAAAATCCAGCATTAATTTCTGGAGCAGGCCTGCCGGCCAGGTCTGCTCCAGAAATTAATGGACTTTCGGTTTGACCACGGCACCGGTGCGAAGACAACGGGAACAGACCGTGATCTTTTTCACCTGTCCTGAATCCAGCTGGGTCCTGACGTTTTGGAGATTGGGTTTGAAACGGCGCTTGCTCTTGTTGTTGGCGTGACTGACGTTGTTGCCCACCAATGGTTTTTTTCCGCAAATATCACAACGCGCGGCCATAGAGTACCTCCTGAAATTTTGTATGCCGATAGTTGGCATACATTGCGCTTTTGAATCTTTGGGTGTGCCCCTCAGCAAGAGGCGGACTATAACTGCTGCCTTGAAAAAAGGCAAGTCTTTGACCTTGACAAATTGATAAATAAATAAGTAAGTATGTTTGTTTCGCGAGACCCCTATGTTTGATTTCTGGTTATCGATAAAAGATCTGCCTGAGCAGGGACAGGAATTTGAAGTTTCCGATCAGGAAGTGTGGACGGTTCCCATCCGGGAATTCAAAATCCAGGCCCGCATCACCCAGAACATCGAGGCCCGTTTTTTCATTTACCCCGGACAAAACGGATACTTGATCAGGGGGGACCTGCGCGGGGCCGTCAAGATCCCCTGCGATCGCTGCTTTGCTACAAAAGAGATCGGGCTCGAGGCAACATTTGAACTGTTTGAAGAGTTAGAACCTGCAGAAAAAAATGATTTCTACGGCCAGAGTTTTCTCCGCTTCAGTCAGGGCCTTCCGGAAATCAACGCCGGGGCCATGCTCTGGGAACAATTCCTGCTGGCGCAGCCGATAAAACATCTCTGCTCGGACAACTGTCAAGGGCTGTGCTCAAAGTGCGGCCAAAATTTGAATCTGGCTGCCTGTACCTGCGGCCAGGACGAACCGGACCCACGCATGGCAATCTTTCGTAACCTGAAAATCGAGACCTGACATCCTCCTTGAGGCTGCGGGCCTGTTTGCAGGCTCAAAGCGGATGTCAGGCAACTATCTCAAATCTAAGATGCAAGTGAGGAAAATCATGGCAGTACCCAAAAAAAAGACATCCAAATCCAAAAGAAACATGCGGCGATCCCACCACAGGGTGCCCACACCAACAGTGATTACCTGCAAATGCGGAGAGCCGAGCCTCCCGCACAGAGCCTGCTCTTCCTGCGGCAAGTATCGGGGGAGACAGGTCTTAAGGAAGGAAGATGCAGAATAACCCCCCACGGGTTGCAGTAGACGTCATGGGCGGGGATTTCGGTCCTCACGTGACGATCCCCGGGGCTTTGCTGGCCGCCAGGAAAAAGAACATCCCGCTCCTTCTGGCGGGACACAAGGCCACCATACTTTCCGAACTGGAAAAACATAACCTGCACGGTCTGGACATCGAGATAGAACATGCGGATGAAGTGGCGGCCATGAACGACAAACCCTCCCACATCCGCCGCAAGAAGAACACCTCGGTTCAGGCCGCTTTTACTTCGGTCAAGGAACAAAAAGCCAAGGGCGTGGTCAGCGCCGGACACACCGGGGTTACCCTGGCCACCGGGATGTTCACCCTGGGCCGCCTCAAGGGGATTGAACGTCCCGGACTGGCCGCGATCATGCCCAGAGAGAACAACCCGCTGATCATAATCGACGTTGGAGCCAACGTGGACTCCAAACCGCGTCATCTGGTCCAGTTCGCGATCATGGCCGAAGCCCTGGCCAGGAATGTCCTCAAGGTCAACGACCCCAGGGTGGGACTCTTGAGCATCGGCGAAGAACAGGGCAAGGGCAACGCCCAGGTCAACGAGGCCTTCAACCTCTTGAAAAAAACCAGCCTGAACTTCACCGGCAACGTAGAGGGACGGGATCTCTTTGACGCCTCCCTGGACATTGCCGTCTGCGACGGTTTTGTGGGCAATGTCATCCTGAAGATGAGCGAAGGCTGGGGAAAAACCATCAGCGGCCTCTTGCGGCAGGAACTCAAAACCGGTTTCTGGTCCAAGATGGGCTCATTTTTGTCCATCTCCGCCTTCAAGCGTTTTTCGCAGCGACTCGATTACGAAGAATACGGGGGGGCACCTCTTTTGGGACTCACGGAGTCCGCCTTTGTCTGTCACGGATCTTCCGGTCAGAGGGCAATCCAGAACGCCGTGGTCATGACGGCCTCGTTTATCAACAACCGGGCCAATGAAGATATCAGAGAGCGCCTCGAATCGCACCCGGAAATGAGTAAGTTTCACCGCTTCAAAAATTTACTCCACACTTCGAGCAAAGGGCAGGCCGAACCCGAGGAAGACAATCCCTGAACCAAAAAATTTGCAGTCAAATTTTTTGGTAATGACGGAAAATTCAAAACAAGAGCAAGAGGCTGGATAATGACTGAACTTCAGGAAACCGTTCTGGTTACCGGAGGCTCCAGGGGCATCGGGCGGGCGATTGCCGAAACCATGGGCGCCCTGGGCTGGCAGGTCTTTTTGACCTATGCACGGCAAAGAGAACAAGCTGAAGATGTCTGCCGGCGGATCATCTCCGCTGGCGGCACGGCCCACGCTTTTGCCCTGGACGTCAACGACCGGGACGGTGTGGCTGCCTTTTTTAAGGAGAAGATCAAAGGCAGGGTCCATCTCGGCGCTCTGGTCAACAACGCCGGTCTGACCAAAGACGGTCTCCTCCTGCGGATGAAAAAAGACGACTGGGATTCAGTGCTCAGGGTCAATCTGGACGGCCCGTTTGCCTGCCTGCAGGAGGCCTCGAAAATAATGGTCCGGCAAAAAAAAGGCAGGATCATCAACATCTCATCCGTGGTCGGCCAGTCCGGCAACCCCGGACAGGCCAATTACTGCGCGGCAAAAGCCGGAATCATCGGTTTGACCAAATCCGCGGCCCAGGAACTCGGGGTCCGAAACATAACGGTCAACGTGGTTGCCCCCGGCTTTATCGCCACTGATATGACCAGGGAACTCACCTCTGAAGCCCGGGCAAAATTCCTGGAGAGAATCCCCCTGGGAAGGCTTGGAGACCCGCAAGACGTCGCCGAGACAGTAGCCTGGCTGGCCTCTGACCGGGCCGCGTATATTACCGGTCAGGTCATCGCCGTGAACGGCGGCCTGTATATGTGACATACTGATCCAACTTAGCTTTTTGTGAAATTTGGGCCTGGACCCTTGGGGGCGCCAGTCTTTGTTGTAAAAACCAAAATTGGATCAGTACAAGAACCAAAAATTTTTTTCTGGAAGGCTGTCAGGACCGAGGGAGTCTCTCCGATGCTCTCTTTTTGTAAGCAACCTTTTTGTAAGTAACAACGAATCGTATCAGGAGGAATCATGTCAGTATTGGAAAAAATTAGAAATATCGTTTCAGAACAGTTGGATGTCGATCCCCAGGATATCAAACCGGAATCCGCCTTTGTCGACGATCTCGGGGCCGATTCTCTGGATCTGACCGAACTGATCATGGCCATGGAAGATGAATTCGAACTGGAAATAGACGACGAGGAAGCTCAGAACCTGCGGACCGTGAATGACGCCATCAAGTACATTGAATCCCGGCAGCAGTAAAAAAGTACCAGGATCAAGCAACAGGCGGCGTCGTCCAGCAGGAAGCGCCTTGCAGGGATTTAGACCGCTTTTGCCGGCATTTTTCATGTACTTCGACCATCCGTCCCGGTCGGGAAAACAGGCAGAGGTGCGGTATCTTTTGCAGGGCGCTTTTTCCTTGCCTGGAAAGTGCCCGGCGGAAAGCACTCATTGCGGGGCGAGTCACAGCAGGAAGAGAAGAACCGGATTTCGAATACAATCCTCAGCAGGAGTAAGCATATGGTTGGGAAAAGAGTCGTAGTAACCGGCATGTCTACAATCTCCCCGCTCGGAAACGACCTGGAAACCAGCTGGTCGGGTCTTGTCTCCGGAAAATCCGGAATCGGCCCCTTAACCAGATTCGACTGCAGCCGGTACTCGACTCGAATTGCCGGTGAAATTAAAGACTTCGACCCGGAAAAATACATACCCCGGAAGCAGATCAGGCGCATGGACCGCTTCAACCAGTATGCCATGGCCTGTTCCAAGATGCTCCTTGAACACTCCGGATTCGAGATCAACCAGGAAAACGACAATTACACCGGCATCATCCTAGGGTGTGGGCTGGGCGGACTGGAGACCATCGAGGAGTTTCACTCCAAACTCATCAAAAGGGGACCTGAAAAAATCTCCCCTTTTTACATTCCCAAACTCATCTCCAATATGGCCACCGGGCAAATAGCCATCGAAACCGGGGCCAAAGGCCCGAACCTGGTGACGACCTCCGCCTGCGCCTCCGGGGTGCACAGCATCGGCTACGCCTACTCCGACATCAAGCTCGGCCGGGTAAACGCCATGATTTCCGGGGGCACGGAAGCCACCATCACCCCGATGGGCATTGCCGGCTTTACCGCGATGAAGGCTCTCTCCACCCGAAACGACGATCCGGAAAAAGCCTCCCGGCCTTTTGACAAAGACCGGGACGGGTTTGTGCCGTCCGAGGGCTGCGGGCTGATCCTTCTCGAATCTCTGGATCACGCCCTGGAGCGCGGTGCCACGATTTACGCTGAAGTCTGCGGATTCGGGGCCTCGGCCGACGCCTATCACATCACCGCCCCGGATGAGAGCGGAGCGGGCATGGCCAAGGCTATGCAGGTCGCTATCCAGGAAGCCGAGGTTTCTCCGGATGACATCGACCACATCAATGCCCACGGCACTTCCACCGTCTGGAACGACATCTGTGAAACCAGGGCCATAAAGCGGGTCTTCGGCAGCCATGCCTATGATATTCCAATTTCCGCCAACAAATCCATGATCGGGCACATGCTGGGGGCTGCCGGCGGCATAGAGAGCGTCTTCAGCATCATGAGCCTCCATCAGGGGATGCTCCCCGGGACCGTCAATATGGAAGCACCGGACCCCGAGTGCGATCTGGACTATGTGACCGGGGGCAGCAGAAAAAAGGACATCGAGTACGTCCTCTGCAATTCATTCGGATTCGGCGGGACAAACGCCTGCATCCTCTATAAAAAATTCGAATAGTAACCCTGTCTGGGCCTTTGGAACCTGAAGGTAGCAAAGGCCCAGACAGGGTTCTAGTAAAAAGATTGCCTTCAAATCCCAAAGCGGGTTTCGCCGTCAACCCGGAAGGTTCCAGTAACCGTGCACCGTGAACCTGAATTCAAGACTATGACTCGTCTCCCCTGGCCCCGATACTTCATGGAAATAGCCCATCTGGTGGCCGACCGTTCCACCTGCCTGAGGCGCAAGGTGGGGGCGGTGGCAGTCAAGGACAAACGCATCCTGGCTACGGGCTACAACGGGGCCCCGACCGGACTGAGACACTGCCGGGAGACCGGATGCCTGCGGGAGCAAATCGGCGTCCCCTCCGGAGAAAGGCACGAACTCTGCCGCAGTCTGCACGCCGAGCAAAACGTGATCATCCAGGCAGCCGTTCATGGCATCCCCCTGGCAGGAGCCGATCTGTACTGCACGGATCAGCCCTGCCTCATCTGCGCCAAGATGCTGATCAACGCCAATTTCCGGAAGATCTACTTTGCAAAGGGCTATCCGGATGAACTGGCCGTGGCCCTGCTCGACGAGTCTGCAACCGAGTATGAACTCTTGGAAGATAATGCCTGAATCCACGAGAAGCTATACTTACGATCGTCATAAATTGAGATTTTGCCTGTTCTAAAATCCTGGCAGCTGATGCTTGAAATTTCGGAGCCTTGCAATTTATTCCTCCCGTAAGTATCCATATTCAGCCTTCGTATCACCGTTTTGACCGTTAAACTTAACAGTCTAAAATGATATTATAAATTCTTAATGACTTCAAAATTGGACAGAATATCGAAATTCGAAGCACGAAATTCGAAACAAACTTCAAATGACAAAAATTCAAAACTAAGAAAACAGGATCGACAACTAATTGCTTTTATTTCTGTATTCTTTGAATCTTTGTTTTTGTCATTCGAGAATTTGAATTTCGTGCTTGTTTCGTATTTCGAATTTCGTGCTTCGAATTTAACCAAAAAGAGATATTTGTCCAAATAATGTTCCAAATTTTTGAGAACGGCAAAGAGCTCTGATATTTATGCCAACTTCTGGTAGACCTGTGAACACCCCGGCGAAAGAACAGATCATGCTTCAAGCCGTGTCCGCGGCCAGGAAAGGCCGGGGCTTCGTGGCCCCGAATCCCTGCGTCGGAGCGGTCCTCACCCTGGACGGGAGGATTGTCGCCTCAGGGTATCATCAGAGATACGGCGGGGATCATGCCGAAGTGGAGGTGATCAACACGGCCCGGAAAATGGGAATCGACCTCAAGCAGACCGTTTTGTGGGTCACCCTGGAACCCTGCAACCACACCGGGAAAACCCCTCCCTGCACCCGGGCCATTTTGGAAGCTGGTATTCCCCGGGTGGTAGTCGGGACCAGGGATCCCAATCCCGGGGTCAAAGGCGGGGGAGTTGAATTTTTGCGGTCCGGATCGGTGGAAGTGGAGACCGGAGTTGCCGAACAGGCCTGCCGGGATCTCATCCGTGACTTTCTGGTTCGCCGGACCAGGCACAGGCCGTTTGTTATTTTGAAACTGGCCTCGACCCTGGACGGCAAGATAGGAACCAGGAACTCCGATTCTTTCTGGATAACCGGTCCCGAGGCCAGAAGGGAGGTCCACCGGATGCGGGCCGAAGTCAACGCGGTCCTGGTCGGCGGCAGGACGTTTTTCTCGGACAATCCGGGTCTGGACTGCCGGGACGCGGAATCCCACCGGGCAACACAGCCTCTGGCTCTGGTCGTTTCCTCGGAACTGCCCCGGGAACCTTCAGATTTCAACCTGCTCCGGCAGAGACCGGAGCAGACCATCTTTTTGACCTCCTCTGCTGCAGCCGGTTCGCGCCAGGCGGAAAAGCTCAAGAGCATGGGGGTCGAAATCCTGCCCTTGCCGTCCCTTAAAACCGGGCTTGACCTTTTATCCGGGATGAAAGACCTTTACAGGAAACGTGACTGCTACACTATCCTCTGTGAAGGAGGGGGACGCCTGGCCGGCAGTCTCCTGGAACAGGAACTGGTGGATGAATTCCACCTTTTTCTGGCCCCGAAGGTCCTGGGGGATGAACAGGGCATAGACTCCGTTTCCGGTCGAAATGCCCTGCAGATGTCAGAGACCGTAAACTTTCGCTTAGCCGATCAGAAGCGGATCGGACTCGATCTCTGGCTGACCCTGTACCCGGAGTCCTGAGATTGGACAGATAACTGTTTATTTTTTAAATGACACTATAGAGCGTTTACCTTTGCTTGCCATTTTAAACGAGTCTGCGAGTGAAGAATCCCTTTTCTTAAGTAGGCCTGCTTTTTTGAAAACAAGTGAAGTTTCATACGCGCTATGCCTCTGGCAGGGCAGGCAGTGCAGTTTGATCAATAAAGAAACTTTGAGTCACCTCCTCCGTCATTCCGGCGGAGGCCGGAATCCAGTCTGAAAATGTAAGAGCTGGACCCCGGCCTTCGCCGGGGTGACGGAGAAAGAAAAATATAGTTTCATACGAGCCCTGCATCAGGCAGGGCTCGTATGAAACTCCGGTTATAGACAGCGATCCTAAAAACTGGAGTTTCTCCATTGATCAAACTGGCAAAGACGGACTTCAGCATGATGAGTTAAACTGCAGGCCAATAAATTCTTATATATTAATTAATTATATGTCAGCTTTGCCAGAGGCAAAGCTGACATATAACTATTGTATATTCATATGTTCACCGGATTGATCCAAAGCAGAGGCACGGTCCTGAACGCGGTCCCGAGGGGCCGGGAACTCCGCTTGCGTATCCAGCCCCTGCGCTCGTTTTCCGAGCTAAGGGCTGGGGAAAGCATCGCAGTCAACGGCGTTTGCCTGACCGTAGAAGAGTTTTCCGGATCCGGATTTTCGGCCTACGCCTCTGCCGAAACCCTGCAGACCTCAGGGCTCGGTCGTTTGAAACCGGGCGATTGGGTCAACCTGGAGCGGGCCATGACCTTAAGCGATCGCCTGGGGGGTCATCTGGTCAGCGGACACGTGGACTGTCAGGCCGAAGTGTCCTCCGCGGTGTCGGCGGGGAGTTCCACCCGCTATGTCTTGACCTTTGCCAAAGAGTGGTCCGAACTGATCGTGGCCAAGGGCTCCGTGGCCCTGGACGGCATCAGCCTGACGGTGAACAGATGCGGGAACGGCTTTCTGGAGGTCAACGTCATCCCGGCCACGGCCATGGAAACTACCGTCGCCGCCTGGACGCCCGGCGCCAGAGTGAACATGGAGACCGATCTCATCGGCAAGTATGTGCAGCACATGCTCAAGGCCTGGACCGGTTCCGCGGACAAGGCCCGGACCGGGACCTCCGGTTTGAGCTTGGAATTTTTGCAAAAACACGGTTTCGGATCCTGAAATCCGGTTTTTGCGGACAAAAGCCGGATTTCAGGATAAATAGACAAGCAATTCAATTATATGTCAGCACTGCCAGAGGCAGGGCTGACACGGAGAAAGTCCATGCCTACCAGCACCATAGAAGAAGCCATCAGGGATTTTCAAGAAGGAAAGATGCTGATCCTGGTGGATGACGAGGACCGGGAGAACGAAGGCGACCTGACCATAGCCGCCGAGAAAGTGACTCCTGCGGCCATCAATTTCATGGCCACATACGGCCGCGGCCTGATCTGTCTGCCCATGGAAAAGAAGATGATCAACAACCTGCAACTCCCTCCCCAGCCCCAGCGCAACGAATCGAAATTCGGAACCGCGTTCACGGTTTCCATCGAGGCGGCGAAAGGGGTGACCACCGGCATTTCCGCCTATGACCGGGCCACGACCATCCTTGCGGCGGTCAGCGATCAGGCCCGGCCTGAAGACATTTCCACCCCGGGCCACGTCTTTCCCCTCAAGGCCAGACAGGGAGGTGTCCTGGTCCGGGCCGGACAAACAGAAGGCAGCGTCGATTTGAGCCGTCTGGCCGGTTTCAAACCCGCCGCGGTCATCTGCGAGATCATGCGTGACGACGGCAACATGGCCAGGATGCCCGATCTGGAAGTTTTCGCCAAAGAACATGACCTGAAGATCGTGACCATAGAAGACCTGATCCGCTACCGCTCCAGATTCGATTCCATGATCCGGAGGATCGGTGAAGCGGAGCTGCCCACCCATTTCGGGGACTTTAAGATCGTGGCCTATCAGAACGACATCGACGAGCACACCCACATCGCCCTGGTCAAGGGTGAGATCAAGGAAGATGAACCGATTCTGGTCCGGGTCCATAGCGAATGCCTGACCGGAGACGTCCTGGGAAGCCTGCGCTGCGACTGCGGTTTTCAGCTCAAAAAGGCCATGGAAATGATCGAAAACGAGGGGGCTGGCGTGGTCCTGTACATGCGGCAGGAAGGCCGGGGGATCGGCCTGGGCAATAAAATCAAGGCCTACCACCTTCAGGATCAGGGGCAGGACACGGTGGAAGCCAACCTCTCCCTTGGTTTTGTCTCTGATTTACGGGATTACGGCTTAGGGGCCCAGATACTGGTGGACCTGGGCATCTCCAAAATGCGGCTGATGACCAACAACCCCAAAAAAATCATCGGGCTGGAAGGATACGGTCTCGAAGTAACGGAGCGGGTGCCCATGGAGGGGCAGCTCTGCGATTTTAACCGGAACTACCTGCAAACCAAACGGGAAAAAATGGGCCATTTCCTGGATTTTCTGGATGAGGTCAAGCAACAGGAGGACCAGTAATGTCACAGCTCAAAACCATAGAAGGGCATCTCCAGGCCGAAGGCCTGCGATTCGCCCTGGTCGCCAGTCGATTCAACGACTTCATTGTAGACAGGCTCATCAGCGGTGCTGTAGATTACCTCCTGCGGCACGGGGCAAAGCAGGAAAACCTGACCTTGATCCGGGTGCCCGGCGCCTTTGAAATGCCCCTGATCGCCCAAAAAACCGCTGCACAAAACCAATTCGACGGTGTCGTCTGTCTGGGCGCGGTCATCCGGGGGGCCACCCCCCATTTCGATTTTGTGGCTGCGGAGGTAGCCAAAGGCCTGGCCCAGGTTTCTTTGGCAAGCAGCGTCCCCATCGGCTTCGGGATTTTGACCACGGACACCCTGGAACAGGCCATCGAACGGGCCGGCAGCAAGGCCGGTAACAAGGGGGTCGAAGCGGCCCAGGCCGTCCTGGAATCCATCCGGGTTCTGGAACAACTCAGCCCGGCCTCTTAGGCCAAGCCCTCATTTGATTGAAAATTGGCGGATTGCCAAGACAAAGAAGTGAATGAACAGCATTGAAGAAAAAATTGCGAATTCAGGCAAAGATGTTGACTTTCACAGGTCAAACTTGTCCAAATTCTTTTTCTTCTTCAATGCGATTGAAGAAGAAATTAAATAATGAACTCCAAGAAAAGAAGCCCCAGGCGGAAAGGCAGAGAAATCGCTTTTCAGATCCTGTACGGATGCACGTTTTCCGGCAACGCCCCACTGGAGCACGCCAGCCTGAGCCTGGATCATTTTATTGCAGTCGGGCTGTTTACAGAGCAAAGGGCCAACGAGTTTGCCCGGGAATTGTCGGTCGCGGTCCTGAACTCCTGCCCGGAAGTCGACCGGATCATAGAGAGCTACTCAAAAAACTGGCGATTGAAGCGTATTGCCAGAGTGGAGCTGACCATACTGCGCCTGGCTGTCTATGAAATGCTCTTTCAGGAAGATGTCCCCATGAAGGTGGCCATCAATGAAGGGATAGAGCTGAGCAAGACCTTCGGCGACCCCAAGTCCGGCCATTTCGTGAACGGAATTCTGGACGGGATCGCCAGGGAGGCCTTCAGACCGGATTCGGATCAGGGCAACGAGCAGGTCACCACCTGAACAGAAAGCCAAGAGAAGTAAACCGTATGGACAAGTACCAGCCGGAAAGCCTCGAGTCGAAATGGCAGCAAATCTGGGAAGAAAGAAAGCTTTTTCAAACCAGGCCGGATTCCGAAAAGACCAAATACTACGTCCTGGAGATGTTTCCCTACCCGTCTGGACGGATCCACATGGGCCATGTCCGGGTCTACACCATAGGCGACGTCCTGGCCAGACACAAGAGGATGCGCGGCTACAACGTCCTGCATCCCATGGGCTGGGACGCCTTCGGTCTCCCGGCTGAGAATGCGGCCATCAAAAACAAAACCCATCCGGCAAAGTGGACCTATGCCAATATCGATGAAATGCGCTCCCAATTAAAGAATCTGGGCTTTTCCCTGGATTGGGAACGGGAATTCGCCACCTGCGATAAGGAGTATTACCGTTGGGAACAGCTTTTTTTCCTCAAATTCTGGGAAAAAGGCCTTGTCTACCGCAAAAAGGCCCCGGTGAACTGGTGTCCGGGCTGCAACACGGTCCTGGCCAACGAACAGGTGGAAGAAGGACTCTGCTGGCGCTGCAGCCGGGAGATCGAGCCCAGGGAGCTGGCTCAGTGGTTTTTGCGCATCACCGACTATGCCGAGGAGCTTTTGTCCTATCTTCACAAGCTCGCCGGGGTCTGGCCCGAACGGGTCCGGACCATGCAGGAAAACTGGATCGGCAAAAGCGAAGGCGCAGAAATCGACTTCCGGGTCGCGGATCAGGATCTGAACATCAGGGTCTTCACCACCAGGCCGGATACACTGTACGGGGCGACCTTCATGAGCCTGGCCCCGGAGCATCCCCTGGTCGAGGAGTTGATCAAGGGCAGACCGGAATCCGGGCAGGTCCGGGATTTCGTGGAGAAGATGCACAAGGTGGATCGCTTAGAGCGCACGGCCGAGGATCAGGAAAAAGAAGGGGTCTTTAGCGGGGCCTATTGCCTGAACCCCGTCAGCGGCGAAAAAATGCCCATCTTCGTGGCCAACTTCGTGCTCATGGAATACGGCACCGGAGCGGTCATGGCCGTCCCGGCCCATGATCAGCGCGACTTTGATTTCGCCCGCAAATACGGTCTCGACATCAAGGTCGTTATCCAGCCCCGCCAGGAGGACCTGCTCCAGGCCGGGGACATGAGCGAGGCCTACACAGGTCCCGGATACATGGTCCGCTCCGGGGAACTGGACGGCCTGGACAATGAAGAAGGCAAGGACCGGATCACCAAACAGCTGGAGCAGATGGACCAGGGGAAAAAGACCGTCAATTTTCGTCTGAGGGACTGGAACATCTCCCGGCAGCGCTACTGGGGGGCTCCCATCCCCATTGTCTACTGCGAAAAATGCGGGGAAGTCCCAGTCAGACCCGAAGACCTCCCGGTTGAGCTGCCACTCGAGGTGACCACCAATCCGGACGGCAGGTCTCCCCTGCCGGAAACCGAAGAATTCGTCTCCACCTCCTGCCCCGAGTGCCAGGGTCCGGCCAGACGGGAAACAGACACCATGGACACCTTCATGGAATCGAGCTGGTATTTTGCCCGCTACACCGATCCCCACATCGAGAGCGGCCCGTTCAACAGCGGGGCCCTGGAATACTGGATGCCGGTTGATCAGTATATCGGGGGCATCGAACACGCCATTTTGCACCTGCTCTACGCCCGTTTTTTCACCAAGGCCTTGCGGGACCTGGGCTATTTCAGCGTGGACGAACCGTTTTCCCACCTTCTGACCCAGGGCATGGTCCTCAAGGACGGGGCCAAGATGAGCAAATCCAAGGGCAACATTGTTGACCCCGGGGATTTGTTGCGCCGCTTCGGGGCGGACACCACCCGGCTCTTCACCCTCTTTGCCGCGCCCCCGGAAAAGGACCTGGACTGGAACGACCAGGGTGTCGAAGGGGCCCACCGCTTCCTGCACCGTCTGTTCAGGCTGGGAGAGGAGCTGATCCCGCACATC
>JAIPER010000011.1 GCA_021737115.1 Desulfohalobiaceae bacterium | reverse complement strand
ATATTCCGGAAGTTGAGGCCTCCGGTTCCATACGCTACACTACGGGCCATATCAGCAGAGAAATGCTGGATGCGTATATTCAGGATTCTTCTACCGCGGTGTACCTGTGCGGCCCTCCCGGGATGCAGGAACATGTCCTGAACGAACTCCAGGCCTGCGGGGTAAAACCCGAGTCGGTCCAAAGAGAAACCTTTTCTTTTCCTTTCAAATAGAGGGTGGACTCAGCTCTGCATATCGGAGATGAGCTGTCCAAGGGCCTGCACGTCAACCGGTTTGGCTATATATCCGTTGAAACCGTGCTCTAGGAGGCGGGCTTGATCGTCCTGCAGGGCGTAGGCGGTCAGGGCGATCACCGGAATGTGCGGGTCGACTCCGGCGGGCGGCTCGTGCCTGATGATCCGCAGGGTCTCTTCTCCATCCAGGTTCGGCATGCGGATATCCATGAGGACAAGGTCGAAGTCCTCCCTGGCCAAGGCCTGCAATGCCTGCCGGCCATCCTCGGCAATGACCACATCGTGACCCTCGTCCTTCAAAAGCTCTTCAATAAACATTTGATTCATCTTGCTGTCTTCTGCAACCAAAATCTTCAGGGAACATTTGACCTGGGCCAAATTTTCCTCGGAACGAGCGGCTTCAGATCCGTCCTCACTGCAACGCTCGAGAACAGCCGTAAAAGTAAACATGCTACCCTGGTTCTCCTGGCTTGTGCACCATATTTCACCACCCATCATGTTCAGGTATTGTTTGCATATGGCCAATCCCAGGCCCGAGCCGCCATACTTTGCCTGTATGGATGGATCCTGCGACCCTAAAGTATCAAAAAGGTCTTTTTGGATATTCTCCGAGATCCCAATGCCGTTGTCCTTGGCAGTACCAATAAGGCGTACCCTTTCTCCGAGGTCTTCAAAGAGGTGCAACGAGATGGACACCTTGCCGGTGTGGGTGAACTTCACCGCATTGCCGACAATGTTCTCAAAGATCTGGCGCAGTCGGTTCATATCGCCGACTACTCGATCCGGCACATCCGGGCCGACGTTGACTTCGAAACCGAGACCCTTGTCATTAGCTGCGGTTTGAAGCGGATAAAAAGCGGCTTCCAGGCATTCCCGCAACGAAAAGGGTTTGGGATGCAATTCGAAGTGTCCGGCCTCGATCTTGGAAAGGTCGATGACATCGTTGATGATGCACATCAAATGATCCGAGGATTGCTTGGCCAATTCCAGGTATTCTTTGACCTCCTGCTGATTCGACTTCCTGCTGGCCAACTCGACCATACCCGCGATGCCGTTCATAGGGGTTCGGATCTCATGGCTCATGTTGGACAAAAATTCTGATTTGGCTCGATTGGACTCTTCAGCCTTTTCTTTGGCTATCCGAAGCGCTTCGGTTTCCTTTCGTTCGGTAATATCCACAGCGATGCCGGCTGTACCCAGGACGTTGCCCTCGACATCGAAGATAGGCGATTTTCTGGTCTCCAGATACCGCTTTCGGCCATGTTTGTCTAGGATGGTTTCCTCGATGGTGATTGGCGTCTTGTTTTCAATGACCTTTTTGTCCTCATTCTTCATAATTTCCGCCTGCTCGTTTCCAAAGCACACTGCGCAGGATTTGCCCTTCAATTCGTTGGAATCCATGCCCACGGTATCCCCGAAAGCTTGATTGACCAGGATGAAATTGGACTCGGTATTTTTGAGCCAGGCCGGATGCGGGATATTGTTGATGAAGGTATCCATCTCGGACATCTTTTGCTGAAGGGATGCTTCTACTTGTTTGATTTCAATAGCATTATCGAGCACTTGTTTATAAATGCGCAACAGCGTAACATCTTCGGCGGCCCATTTTTCAGTACTGGATACATTGTCAAACCCGACGAATCCCACCAAGTGGCTCCTGACATGGATAGGCAAAACCAGCAAGGACTTGATTTCTTGAATTTCCAATATCCTTTGTTCGGATTTGGCATTATCCGGCATTTTAGAAACATCAGCAACATAGATCATCTCGTTGGCCTGGAGCTTGGCCATCCACCATGGGAACATATTGGAAGGGAGGTTTTGCAGGTTGTCGATCTGGGGTGCAACACCCAGGGCGCACCATTCATGAGTGTTATCCATGATTCGTCCATCATCGCGAAAGAAAAACACATAGGTCCGGTCTGCTGAGCTGAGCCTTCCCATATCCTCAAGGGATTTGTGGATCGACTCATCGAGGTTGAATTCTCCGACAAACTGAGACAATACATTGATGATTGTCTCCTGGAAGGCGAGCTTATGCTGTGTGGTTTTCTCAGCACGTTTTCTGCTGGTTAATCGGTTTTCCAGATGGAGAATGTGCTCCCTGGTCTCCTGCAGTTCAGCCAGAAGCTGTGATTTGGACTTGTCCAGATCGCTGCTCATAGAAATTTTTCCTATTTATCAGTAAGTTACGTCTTGAATAATGCTGTTTATACATAGCAAAAGGCCCTTGCTGTCGTCAATCAAAAAAAGTCATATGAGAAGAGAGGGTATATCAAAAAAAGCAGAAAAGATGGAAGTTGGATATCGAAAGGCTCGAAAGGAAAACGTTATTAAAACAAAGCCCGACCATCAGACAACAGTCGGACTTGGAAAGATTAATTTTCCGGTAGGTACATACCGGAGGAAATAGACTAGGCGAATCCAGGTGGATTTTGCTGCCAGTGCGGCTGAAGACTGCTGGCAAAAGGCTTCGCTGAAATAACAAGGTGAAATCAAATTCCTCTTTTCCTTAACTTGACTTACGGCCAGGGCTGAACCTGGCCGCGGTAGTAGGCAAGTCTTGCGGCATAGGGCCGGAAGGCCTCTTCGATCCGGTGGCTGCTGAGAGCAGCCCCGCTTTCAAGGCCTGCGGAAACCATCTCCCGGACCTGGTCGGGGGTTGAACAGCCGACGATGATCAGATCCACAGGGCAGTTCAGGGCATAACGTAAAAGCATCTCGGCGCCGATTCCGTTTTCAGGCTGCACATACCGCCCCCCGCCCAGGCATTTCATGCCGATAACGGTCATGTTCTTCTCCCTGGCCTCCAGAACCACACCGTCCAGAAAACCGCCCAGGATCATCTCGGCCGGATTGACCGGCAGGAGAACGGAATCTAGAGGCCAGTCGGTCACGGCGTGACCAAGCACTTCCGGGTCGTGATGGCCGGTGACCCCGATATGCCGGACCAGGCCCTTGTCCCTGGCTTCGGTAAAGGCCTTCAAGGCCCCGTTTGGCCCTTCGAGTTGTTTGACTTCCTCCCAGGTCCGCAGGTCATGGATCTGCCAGAGATCAAGGTGATCGGAGTTGAGGGTTTCCAGGCTCTGTCTCAGGTCGGCCATGGCCTGGTCATAGGTCCTGCCCGGGGATTTGCTGGTCTGAAAAACTGTTTCCCGGACCTTGGGCTGTTCCTTCCATACCGATCCCAGGTAAGACTGGCTTTCCTGATAGGCCGGCGCAGTATCGAAATAGGTGATCCCCTGGGCAATGGCTTCCTGGATGACCTCCCGGGCCTCGGTCTTTTGCTTTCTGGTCCGCAGGACTCCCTCTCCCCCGAGACCGATCCGGGTTACTTCCCGGGCATCAGGGCCGAAGGTGGTGGTCGGCAGGTCTGGCATGGTTTCCTCCTCATATCCGGTTCGAGCCTTCGGACTTGAAATCCGTATGTTCGAACCGGATAACGGTAAGTTTGCTTTTCAATACTTGAATCGGAATTTTTATTGAAATCTTTCTTTGCAGTCTAAACGATTTGAACATGGCCTTCAACCATGTTTGAAGAACAAAAACTTAGGTATATTGCGATAAAGTTTTACAAAAGAACAAGAAGACATGTATAAATTACAGGATAACCACCTTGAAGGATGAAAAAAAGTTGTCCTTCGTGTTTTCATGGTATGTCCTTTTATCTTGATATCATTAACGAAAAACCAAGGGCAAAACAAGCTCACCTGAGACCACCCCAGTCTTGACAGTTTTCCAAAAAAACAATATTAATCATGGCAATGTCTTGCCATCACCGTGATTCTCTTTATTAAAGCACAGTGATCTGAGAATCAGGAATTGGATTGCAATTATTTGTTGCGATCCTTTTTTTACTTTGACCTACCAGGGATAGAGTTTGCCGTGTCTTATGCTTGGCGCAAGTTTCTCCGCAAAAAAGTGGCTGTTACTGCGGCTGGAGTTCTGGCCGTCATTATTTTGGCAGCTGTCTTCGCGCCTGTGTTGGCACCGCATGACCCGTATGAGCAGTTCTTTGAAGGGTTGACCCTCCAGGGGGCTCCTCTGCCTCCGTCTGCAGAATTTTTTTTGGGAACGGACCTTCTGGGTCGTGATCTTCTGTCCCGTTTACTCTATGGTGCCCGTACATCCCTGATTATTGGTGTTGTAGCCAATGGTGTGGCTGTCCTTTTGGGTACCTTTCTGGGGGTGATCGGAGGATATGTCGGCGGATTCATCGGTGGTGCGGTCATGCGTTTCACCGATCTGATGATGGCCTTTCCTGCTTTGTTGCTGGCCATCGCCCTGGCCGCCATCTTCACACCCAGCCTCTGGATTGTGGCCCTGGTTATTGCATTGGTAAACTGGGTCTGGGTAGCCCGGGTGATCTATGCTCAGACGCGCTCCCTGGCAGAAAGTGAGTTCATAGAAGCCGTCCGTTCTCTGGGGGCGAGTTGGCCCCGCATCCTCTTTCTGCACGTGATACCGCATTTGGCTCCTACCGTTTTCGTCTGGTCGACCCTGGGAATTTCGACCACAGTACTTTTAGAGGCCACCCTTTCTTTTCTGGGCATAGGTGTGAGACCTCCCATGCCTTCCTGGGGCGGCATCATATATGAAAGCCAGTCATATTTTCTGGATGCCCCCTGGCTGGTCTTCTTTCCCGGACTGGCCATTCTTATGCTTGCTTTGGCCTTCAATTTAGTCGGTGATGCCCTTCGAGACGTCCTTGACCCGACACAGCGGGGGCGAGGCTGATGTTTTTGTTTCTGGCCAAACGCTTCGGCGCCTCAGGATTGATTGTCATCGGCATAACCTTCATCACCTTTTTGTTGTCCTACTTCATCCCTGCCGATCCGGTGCGCATGCTGGCGGGACGCAGCGCCACCCAGGAAACCGTCGAATCCATCCGGCATCAGCTGGGTCTGGATCAGCCCTTACCTGTGCAGTACCTGAAATACCTCGGCCGTCTGGTGCAGGGCGACTTGGGGAGGTCTTACAAGCAGAAGACCCAGGTTGCGGAACTCATAGCCAGCCGCATGCCGGCCACTTTAAAGCTCTTGGTGGGGGCCATATTCTTCGAAGTGCTTTTTGGCATTCCGGCCGGCATCTTTGCTGCCTCCAGACGTGGGCGAAAAGCCGACAATTTGGCCATGATCGCCTCTTTTGTCGGTGTTTCAGCGCCTCAATTCGTGGTGGGCCTGTTGTTGCTTTGGGTCTTTGCCTACAAAATGGCCCTTTACCCTCTGGGCGGATATGGCGGGCTTTCCCATTTGATCCTTCCGGCAGTGACTCTTGGGATAACCGGAGGTGGCTGGTATTCTCGAATGATGCGCTCCAGCATGGTCGATGTCCTGCAGCAGGACTACATCCGAACGGCCCGGGCCAAAGGTGTCCGAGAGTCAGCGGTGGTTCTGGTGCACGGATTACGGAACGCGGTCCTGCCGGTCATTGCCATGATCGGCATGGATATTGGATTCTTTATGAGCTGGACCGTGGTTGTAGAATCGGTCTATGGCTGGCCGGGCATTGGTCAGCTTACCTGGCAGTCTATACAGGTTATCGATACACCAGTCATCATGGGCGTCACCCTGGTGGCGGCTCTGGCGATCGTCATCGGCAACTTCATGGCCGATCTGATCATGCCTTTGATAGACCCGCGCCTCAGGGTGCGTTAACTTTTTAACAGGAGGGCTTCACAATGCAGCGTAACTGGATCGTTCTCGTTTTGTTGGTCGGGTTCATCATGACCTGGCCGTGGTCAGCCGTCGCTGGAGAAGGCAAGAAAGGCGGCACTATTACCATTACCTATAAAGACGATGTGGTCACTCTGGATCCTGCCATCGGCTATGACTGGCAAAACTGGTCCATGATCAAGTCCCTGTTTTCAGGACTGATGGATTATGAACCAGGCACCACTGCCCTCACCCCAGATTTGGCTGAAAGCTATTCGGTTTCGGATGACGGTTTGATCTACACCTTTAAACTGCGCTCCGGGGTAAAATTTCACAACGGCCGCGAATTGGTAGCCAGCGATGTGAAATATTCAATAGAGCGAACCGTAAATCCCGAGACCCAAAGTCCGGGGCAGGGCTTTTACAACATGATCAAGGGATTCGACGATGTGGTGGCCGGGAAGACCGAAAGGCTTGAAGGGATCGAAACATCTGACGAGCAGACAGTGGTTTTCGAATTGAGCCGGCCGGACGCCACCTTCCTCCATCTTCTGGCCCTCAATTTCGCCTTTATCGTGCCCAAAGAAGAGGTTGAAAAATGGGGGGCTGACTTTGGTAAGCATCCGGTGGGCAGCGGCGCCTTCAAACTGAAGGAATGGAAGCTCGGCCAGAGCATCGAATGGGTCCGCAATCCGGACTACCATTTTCCGGATCGGCCCAAACTAGACGGAGTTATTTTCGAAATCGGCCAGGAGCCCACAGTGGCGCTGATGCGTCTGCAGCGGGGCGAAGTCGACATCCTGGGCGACGGCATCCCCCCGGCTCGCTTTGTGCAGATCAAGAATGACCCCAAATACAAGGATCAGATTGTCGAGGGAGGCCAGCTGCATACAGGCTACGTGACCATGAATGTGAGAATGGAGCCCTTTGATGACGCACGGGTGCGCAAAGCCGTCAATATGGCTATTAATAAGGATCGCGTGGTCAAGATCATCAACAACCGGGCCGTGGTGGCCAATCAACCCCTGCCTCCGGCCATGCCCGGTTATGATCCCGACTACGAGGGCTATCCCTATGATCCTGAACAAGCCAAAGATCTGCTGGCTGAAGCCGGATATCCCGATGGCTTTGAGACAGAGTTGTGGACCATGAATGTGGACCCCAACCCCCGCATAGCCCAGTCTATGCAGCAGAACCTCGCGGCCATCGGGATCAAGGCCGATATTTTGAATCAGTCTCAGGGTCCGGTTATAGCGGCCGGTGGCGAGCCCGATCAAGCGCCCATGATCTGGTCCGGTGGAATGGCCTGGATCGCGGATTACCCCGATCCTTCTAACTTCTACGGCCCGATTCTGGGATGTGGAGGAGCGGTCAAAGGCGGCTGGAACTGGGCCTGGTACTGCAATGAAGAGATCGAGAAGATGGCCACCAAGGCTGATTCCATGAGCGATCCCGCCCAGGCTGAGAAACGGATAGACTTGTGGCGCGAGATCTTCATCAAGATCATGGACGACGCTCCCTGGGCCCCCATCTTCAACGAACAGCGCTTTACCATGCACAGTCCCCGAGTCAAGGGCAAGCCGAGCTACTTCGTTGATCCCGTTCACATCCCTATCAATTACGAGAATATCTATGTTGAAGACTAATCATTACCTATCGAAGGACAAGCTGCACTTTGGCTGGGACAACTCCCTGGAGCCGGTTTTGAATGTTGCCCCTGGTGAGAATGTGGCTTTTGAGGTTATCGATGCCGGTAGCGGGCAGGTGACCCCTGACTCGACAACTGCGGACCTGGCCAATTTCGATTTCAGCAGGGTCAACGCCGCCTTTGGTCCCGTCCATGTGGATGGAGCCCAGCCTGGAGACGCCTTGAAGGTCAGTATCGTCTCCATCCAGACCAAGGGCTGGGGCTGGACTGCCAATATTCCCGGGTTCGGACTCCTTGCGGATCGTTTCAAGGACGAGCCTGAACTCTACATCTGGAAGTTTGATCCCGAGACATTGGCCCCGGCAGAGTTTAGGCCCGGTGGCCGTGTGCCCCTGAAACCCTTCCCCGGCATCATAGGCGTGGCTCCAGCCGCCCCTGGTGTTCATGGCGCAGTAACGCCTCTGTCCACGGGTGGAAACATGGACACCCGCGATTTGAGCGTGGGCACAGAACTCTACCTGCCGGTCGAGGTGCCGGGGGCCCTGTTCTCAGTGGGTGACGGGCATGCAGGCCAGGGGGATGGAGAGGTTTGCGGCACGGCCATTGAATGCCCCATGGATATCGTTTTGCACTTTGATTTGGTTAAAAATGCCAATTTGCGTTACCCGCGCTTCACCACTCCAGGGCCGGTCTCCCGTCATCTGGATGAAAAAGGCTATGAGGTGACCATGGGAGTGGGACCGGATCTTATGGAATCGGCGCGTAACGCAGTTAACGATATGGTGGACCTGATCGCCACAAGCCGCGGCATGCGCCCGGTAGAGGCCTACCTGCTTTGCAGCGCCTGCGCCGACCTGCGTATCAGTGAAATCGTTGACGAGCCGCATTACATCGTAAACTATTACTTTCCCAAGGTCGTTTTTGATGGCTGAACAAAAGGCCCGGCCTGATTCTCGGGCCGGGCCGGACAATGCTGAGCCGCTTCTTTCCTTGAAAGGGCTGACTATGGGCTTTCGCACCGATGAGGGGTCCTTCATCGCCCTGGAGGATGTCTCCTACGAGGTGCCCAAAGGTCAGACCGTCGGTCTGGTTGGCGAATCGGGCTGCGGCAAAAGCGTCTCAGTCATGACTGCCATGCGCTTGCTGCCTTCGCCGCCGGCTTTTATCCGATCCGGTCAGGTGGTTTTCGACGGCCGGGATCTCCTTAAACTGGTCCCTGAATCCATGCGCCACATACGCGGCAACCGGATCGGCATGATCTTTCAGGAGCCTATGACCAGCCTGAACCCCACATTCAGCATCGGTTTCCAGATGCGGGAGGTTCTTCGCATCCACAGAAGCCTGAAACGCAAAGAAGCCGACGAACTCTGTACGGACATGCTGGCCAAAACAGGTATAGGCGCGCCGGCACAGCGCTTGAAGCAGTATCCGCATGAACTCTCGGGCGGCCTGCGCCAGAGAATCATGATCGCCATGGCTCTGCTCTGCGGGCCGGACCTGCTCATTGCCGATGAACCCACCACTGCCCTGGATGTGACCATTCAGGCCCAGATCCTGGAGCTTCTGAAAGAACTGCAGCAGGACCTGCAGATGTCAATACTCATGATCACCCACGATCTGGGCGTAGTGGCCGAATCCTGCAGGTATGTCTATGTTATGTATGCAGGTTGTGTGGTGGAGAGCGCAGAGGCCGAGAGGATATTTTCCGAGCCTGGGCATCCATATACACGCGGCCTTATCAATTCTCGTCCGCGTATCGCTGAAAAACGGGAATGGTTAAAGACCATTCCCGGCATGGTGCCTGGTCCGGACAATCGACCCCCGGGCTGCAATTATGCCGAGCGCTGTGAACGCTGCACCGAGCAGTGCCGTCAGGAGCAGCCCCAATTTGTTCAATACGATCACAAACAAGCTGTGGCTTGCTGGAACCCTTATCCATGACTGATCGCGAACCTCTTCTCGAAATTATCGATCTCAATAAGCACTTCTATGTCAAAGGGCAGCAGAGGCCTGTGCGGGCAGTGGACGGTGTTTCCCTTGAGTTGAACAGGGGAGAAACCCTGTCCGTGGTTGGAGAGTCCGGGTGCGGCAAGTCTACACTGGCCCGGGCGGCTTTGCGTATTCACGAGCCCACTTCCGGCCGCGTAATTTTCAAGGGTCAAGATTTATTGAATTTGTCCAGGAAAAGACTGCGGGCAAAACGTAAGGAGATGCAGTTTATATTTCAGGATCCGTATGCTTCCCTGGATACCCGGTGGCCTGTTGGCAGCATTGTGACCGAGCCGCTTGTTATTCATGGGGCCGGTGATTATCGCAGCCGGCAAAAAAAACTGCATGAACTTCTGGAACTGGTCGGCCTGGACCCGACCGCAGCCAATCGCTATCCTCATGAATTTTCCGGTGGGCAGCGCCAACGCATCGGTATCGCCAGAGCCGTGGCTCTTGAACCCGACCTGATTGTGGCCGATGAACCGGTTTCGGCGTTAGACGTCTCTATTCAATCACAGATCATCAATCTCCTCATCCGCTTAAAGCAGGACCTTTCCCTGGCCTACATCTTCATCACGCACGACCTGGCGGTGGTCAAGCATATCAGCGATCGTGTCGCGGTTATGTATTTAGGGGTCATCATAGAATTTGCCGGAGTCGAGGAATTGTTCTCCAACCCTTTGCATCCGTATACGCAAGCCCTGATTTCAGCCATTCCCCGTATCGACTACCGTCAAAGCGGCCGGCGTATCGTCCTGACCGGTGACGTTCCCGACCCCTCAGACCCGCCCAGCGGTTGCCGCTTCCATCCCCGTTGCATCCATCGAATGGATATCTGCAGCCAGGAGCAACCCCAGACACTGACATTGGGAAGCAACGGCTCCTGGCATACCGTAAACTGTCATTTGTATACTGATGCCATAAACCTTTAGACCATCCGCCCGAAGCTTCTGTAAAAAGTTTGTCGACCGCTCCCTGCCTGTACTGATCAGACTATGGTTTTCAGTGCCTTCTCCCTGAATCACGGCACGTAAGCAACAAGAAAATGTATTGGCTATCCTCTAAACCTTCCTTGGCCGCTATTGGGCAGAAAAACAAAATCCAATTGCCTTGGCCCAGGCAGCCTCTCCAAGCACCTTGCCAAAGAAAGGAAACTGATTTATCCTTGAATCATGTGTTGTCGTTGTTTGATCATGATAAGCAAACGAACATGGCCTCTTGCCAAAATTGCCTATCTTTCGTCGAATCGGGGCGAATCCGGAGGGATTCATGATTTTTTTAGACGAATAGAGCCATAAAGGAGATCAATATGTCCTGGTTGAAGAAGAAATGTGTTGTCGTGCCCATAGATTTTTCCGAAGAGAGTTTCAAGGCTGTAGATGTGGCCAAAGAATTTGTGGAAGAAGACTCCAGCCTGCATCTCATTCACGTTACTCAGCCTTGGACTGAGCATGAAATTGGAGGTACCTGGGGAGAGGAAACGGAAGAAGAACGTATCCAATCTATTAAAAATTTTCTGCAGGATAAATTGAAGGACCACGATTACAAGGACGCTCATATTGCTGTTCATCTTGGCAGTCCACCAGTGGTAATCACAAGCTACGCTGAAGAAACCGGTGCTGAACTGATAGTGATGCCTTCCCATGGCCGGACAGGCATCAAACACTTTGCCTTGGGTTCAGTTGCAGAAAGGGTGGTCCGCAAGGCCCATTGTCCGGTGCTGGTCTTGAAGATGGGGGAGCAGGAAAAGCACCGAGAAAAAAAAATTATCTCCTATGATTAAAAGTACAAAACTTTGTCTGATTCGGTAATCAAGCGATAGAGATCCTTTTGATTTGATCTTTGCAGCCAGCCGTCTTCATCCACTCCGTGGATGTCCATGGATTTCTGTCAGGCCAGAAGTGCTCCCTCACTCAAAGTAAAGATCTTGGCCTGTTCTTTAATGGGAAAGGTATCGGAATTCCCTTCTATATAGCGAACTGCCGGACCATTGAGAAATATGCTCACATCATCGTCATTGTTGAGCATCAGGTTGGCGAAGCGAAAGGAGTTCCATAAAATTTCAGGAACGTACTGAGAGACGACTATTGTGTTATTCATGAATTTCTCCATTCTTTGTGATGGCGTTGTTATTATTTTGGGGAATCTTTCTGGATGTCATGCATATTTATTGCAATAACCTCAGGCTACAGAAACATTTATTTGTCTGTCGCTAGTATTTCGTACCTGTATCTACACTGTCTTAGTCTTTTCGAAAAACCTCTTCGATGGCACCAAATAATTTCTCAAAATCGACCGGCTTGACCACATAATCGTTGAAACCAGCATTTTGATAACGCTGCAACTCCTGTTCACTCACGATATGAGCGGACAGGCCGATCACCGGAATATCTGGGTTCATGACCAACGGATCGGCAGTTCGTATCCGCATGGTTGCCTCAATGCCATCCATGACCGGCATCCTTACGTCCATAAGCACCAGGTCGAAGCTACCCTGGGCGAGCTTGTCCAAGGCCTGTTGACCGTTTTCAGCCACCTCGACCTCGTGACCATACGTTGACAGCAAATCCACGGTAAAGATCTGATTCATTTTTTGATCTTCAACCAGCAGGATATTCAGAGGGGATGAGTTTGACCTGAAGATGCCGTCACTACTCGATTCCGGTTCTTCGAGAATTTGTCCATCAGTTTTGAAGGGGAGCTGAACGTAAAAGACGCTTCCTTCCCCTGGTTTGCTCTCCACCCAGATGCGTCCACCCATCTGTTCTGATAAGTTCTTGCAGATGGCCAGGCCAAGCCCTAATCCCATCTCGGAGGACAGGGTATTCTGTCCTCCCTGTTCATAGGAATCGAAAATGGACTCCAATTTGTCCGGATCTATCCCAATGCCTGTATCCCTGACCTTGAACAGAACCTCTGCATTCATGAAATGATCGTCTTCTGCGAGAGGGACAAGGTCGAGCATTTCCGTTTCCAGTGAGATCCAGCCCTGGTTAGTGAATTTGATAGAATTATTCAACAAGTTAAATAAGACTCGCTTTAACCTGTACGGGTCTCCAATCAAGATCGTGGGCAAATCCTTGCCCGCGGCAAGGTAGTGTTTGATGTTCTTTTCCGATGCAAAAATTTCGATTTCTTTGCACACATTGTTCAAGAGATGTCGCAGGCGGAACTTTTTTTCATGCAGAGTGAACCGGCCGGCTTCGATTTTGGAAAGGTCAAGCATGTCGTTCAAAAGCCACAAAAGTGAGTTTGCCGACTCCTTGGCTATCTGAATACGCTCCTTTTGTTTGGATGTAAGATCATCGGATAGAACCAACCTGAGCATCCCCAAGATCGAATTCATCGGCGTTCTGATCTCGTGGGACATATTGGCCAGGAATTTGGATTTGGCCTGGTTGGCCATTTCGGCGTCGGTTTTTGCCTGCAGCAGCTCGACCTCGGCAGCCTTCTGATCCGTTATATCATCGAAAATGCCCAACAACCGAAGCGGCTTGCCGTCATGCGAATACTCGAATCTGGCATGACATTGTATCCATCGGATTTCCTTGTCATTGGCCCGGTAGATGCGGTATGCGCCTCTGAACAGTTCTCCTTTACGCATGCTCTCGGCCACGTCTTCTTCAAAACGCTGCAAATCGTCGCTGTGGATAACCTCCCGGGTGAATTGAGCTAGGTCAAACGGCCTGTCTGCACTGGTGAGGCCGAATATCTCGAACATTCTCTTATTCTCCCAGTTGGATTCATCCGCCTGAATTTCCCAGCCGAAGGCTCCAAGCCGGGCCGCATCGGTCGCAAGCTGCAGAGTTCGTTGGGCGCGAACCTCATCAGAAATTTCCTGCGCGATGTTCAGTATACCGACGATGCTTCCTGATTCATCCCGGATCGGGCTAAAGGAGTAATTGAAGTACGTCTCTTCGGACTCACCATTGCGCAATAAAATGAACTTGGACTTCTTAAAGAAGTGTGCTGTGCCCGTGAATGTCTGTTCAAGGGATGGTTCGATGATGTCCCGTGCCTCTGTCCAGACCTCAAGAAAATGGCGTCCCAGAGCCTCATCTTTTGTGCCGAGCAGGGGGCGATAGGCATCGTTATACGCACATACGGTATAATCAGGCCCCCACATGAGAATGCCCGGAAACGGTAATTCCAACAGGGTCTGAACGTTGCCCAGGAGAGCTTGCGGCCAGGATTCCATAGGCCCAACAGAAGTATGGGTCCAGTCAAATGAACGAATCCGCGCACCCATTTCGCCACCACCCGTGGGCGGAGTCTTTTTTTCAATATCAGCCATTATATAACCCGTACCTCTGACAGAGATTGTAGCCGAATCGATAGAGAGATCATGATCAGACTGGTAATCCATCCCAATGAAATTAAAGGATATGATATTGCAAAATGAAATAAATTACAAATCAGAGACTAACCTGATACAGGGGATGTTATGAAATTGGATATAGGAGGAAATAATGGAAGGTATAAAAGTTTGGATTCAAAAATACGTGCCACGACCTGAGATAGTCCAATCAATTTAAGATCTTGAACCACTCATATAATATTCTTATCTCAACTATGCAGATGTTCTTCGCGGATGTCAATCAGCAGGGAAATGGGATAAGAATGATCGGGACCAAACTGAGACAAGGTACAGTATGGGTTTGATATTCCGCTAAGATGTTAATGTGGACTACTTCATATCCATAGCCGAAGGCCAGAAGCCAATGGGTCGATCAGTGGCGGGGCGTGTTTCTTGTGCCGTCTACTGCAGCGACGATGTTATGATTTGATTTTCTTGACTCTCATAGCCTTGAACCATGAATCGTCGCCCATATGGGAGTAAAATCTTCCTTCGATGAAATCTTCTTTCAGGATCACATAACCTCGTCCAAGGTCGGGATCGTTTTCGTCTCGGCCCTCCCAGGTGAATTCAAGTCGCTCCAATTCGTCGCACTTTTCAATGCGATAATCAATCTCACCTTCGGTTAAACCAAATTGGAAATATCCCAACCCGTCCTTTTCGAAGGTAAAATGACCTTCCGTTATCTGATCCACATAGTCCTGATCCCACATTTCCATTTCTGTAATTCGCCATTTTCCGATGTATGGATTTATCTTCTCTTGCATTGATTTGCCCTATGTCGTTATAACGCGCTGATTATAAGGTTTCTGGATATAGTACTCCAATTTTGTTTTTATGGCATACATTTTACTTAACGATTTGAAATTTTTCTACAATCAAAATTCTCAGTTCTTTCTTATGCTTATATATTTATTGCAATAACCTCAGATTACAGGTTAGATGGTAATCAATCTACTGGAAAAGCTTTGAAATAAAGTTCACAAAGCCCATCATGGTATCCCCATCCAATACCCGAAACAGAATCCATGATTTCCAGAAGTCGTATTTTAAATGCATTCTGTTCCTCCACGGGGAGTTCAGATACAGCTAAGATTGCTTTTTCATATATGTTTAACATTGAATCATAAAATTCATTGTCGATGTCGCCATAGCTTAAAGTAAAATTATTACCGCTATTTGTATATTCATGTATACCGAAAAATTTATTATAGCCAAGCTATCCATAGTCCAAGCAATTTAAGAAGTTGAACTATTCACTGGTCTCTACTAGACGCATCTGCAAAAAGTTTTGAGTGAACGCTTCAAGCGACTTTTTGTTTCTGTAATTCTTTGGATTTACAGACCTCTGACCACTGACTTCTGACCACTGGCGGCTGCAAAAGGATTTTTTGCAGCCGCATCCTACTATGCAGATGTTCTCCGCGGATGTCAATCCGCAGGAAGATGAGGTCATCAGGGTCAAGCAAGTTCAAGCTGAGATATAGTGGAGCATGAGTCTGATATACCTCCCATGATATTTTTGCTTATAATTCAATCAGAACTCGCAGGGCCGAACTTACCCAGAACCCAGAACCCAGAACCCAGAACCCAGAACCCAGAACCCAGAACCCAGAACCCAGAACCCAGAACTTGCAGAACTCATTGTTTCGAATATACGCTCAGCGCAGTCACTGTGATCAAAATCAATCCCATGCCGAAAATCTGAAGTCCGACCAGGTTTTCATTCAAAACCACGACGCCGAATAGGGACGCGGTGACCGGTTCGATCATTGCCACAATTGAGGCCACGGCCGGCGCGGTATGTTTGAGGCCAACGATATAGAGAATGAAGGATAATCCCGCGCCAAGCGTCCCCAGCGCTGCGAACAGTGGCCAACTCGGTGTACTCAGCACTGCCAAGGTCTGGTCGGCATCGCCGGGCCAGATTAATATGGTGACCAGTGCCGAGAACGCGATCACGAGGATCGCCTGCGGGCTGCCGTGCGGTGCCGCATACTTGAAGCCGAAAATGAATAACGCATAGGACAGCCCGGAGAGCAGGCCGGCACCGGCACCGATCGGCGTAACGCTGCCCGCCCCAATGTCATAAATACGTGTAAGCAGCACGACGCCAAGCATTACCACGGAGATCGCGGCCCACTTAAGCGGAGTGGGTCTTTCGAGCTTGAATGCGAAGGACACGAGATAGACGAACACCGGTGCACAGTACATCAGCGTTGCCGCTACTGCAACACTACCCTCAGCGATGCTCACGAAATAGAAAGCGAAGTTGCCGGCTACGCCGAGACCGGCTATCGCGGACCAGAACCATAAACGGCGACTTGACAATCCGCTGCCGCGCGGGCGCAGTGCTAGCCAAACGAGAACAAACAACAGCCCGATCGAGCCCCGGTAGAACGACACCACGAACGCGTCCCAGCCGTTGGCCATGAGAATCCCGCCGATCCCACCTGATAGCCCCCAGCATACCGCCGCCAATGCCACGAACACCGTACTCACACTCGCCATCTTTCTCCTTTTGGTTTGGTGAAATTAACCCAACGGCAATGGTAAGTTCTGAACAATTCTGCAAATCTTCGACCACGGTCACAATAGAGCTCTGAACCGCAGATCCTTCTGTTAGGCAACATCTTTCGTTATACTGATCCAATTTTGGTTTTTACAACAAAGACTGGAGACCCCAAGGCTCCAGGCCCAAATTTCAAAAAAGCTAAGTTGGATCAGTATACCCGTCAAACGGTGCGCAGAAATTTTATCGGTACATGTCCACGATATCGTAAAATATCAAGGAGAGGATGACGGTCCAACCCACGAAGTGAAAAAAGATGATCCCAAAGGGATCCAGAGTCTTAGCGATGGTGTTGAGGGTGGCGCTGATGATGAAGATTGTGGAAATGAGCAGGAGGATGGCCATGACGTGGGTGAACACTGTCATGAAGAGATTCTTCTGCTCCTTGTAGCTCGTGGCTGTCCAGATATGGATGAGTGTGGACCAGATGACCGGGATAGCCACAAAATACAACAAGAGGTTGTCTTCTTCCGGAAAGGTGTATCGGGTATGGAACTGAAAGAACCAGGTTCCCAGAATAAAAATGAGAAAATCACGAACTATGACAAAAGCTTTCATAAAATCATCTCGAAGTATTTCAATCTGATTCTTTATGGCGATAATAATCAAATTGAAGCAGAACCCGAGCTTTGACTCGATGAGATCGTTCCCCGGCAGTGAAGACACAGGCATCAGCCCTGCCTCTGGTCGGGCAGACCGAACAGTTTGATCAAAAAGAAACTTTGAGTCACCTCCTCCGTCATTCCGGCGGAGGCCGGAATCCAGTTTGAAAATGTAAGAGCTGGACCCCGTTCCCGGATCGGGGTCCGGGATGACGTTTCTAGGCCGGGGTGACGGAGAAAGAAAAATCTAGTTTCATACGAGTTCCAACTCTTCCATCTGCAGGGCGATATTTTCGCCCTGCATGGCCATCTCTAAAAAATTTATCACTGAAGGCCGAAGGACCATCTGGGCCATGCGCAGGCCTCCGAACAAATACGGAGTCAGGGCCTTGTTCGCGCCTGCGTATTCCAGTTTTTGCAACGAGATCTCGCTTTCCGCCCTGGCGATGATGGTAATGGCTGGATTCAACTGCCAGGAAGACAGGGTGACATACAGATTCTTGGTATCAGTATTGAGGGTGGTGATAATGGCCTTGGCTCTTTGTATGCCGGCCTGCTGCAGGATTTGATGACTTCTGGCATCACCTTATCCGCGCATCGTTCGGTAACCTTCCCGGACTTGCTCTTCCGCATACTGTAGCCATGCTTCAAACTCATCAACTTGACCTGCTGTTTCATACACAATAAAAATGGCATGTTCCGATAAGCGAACCACTCTGGGTGAGAAATCGAGTATTGCGCAGGAATTTACTCGCTGAAACCAATCATCCCCCATTACGCACCGCATCCAGAAATTATTTTTTTCTGGCTCGAAGTTGAGCTCGCCAACCACAACTTCTCGATTGGAGTCATTATTCCCCAATGATGAAATCAGTACCTTCATGCCCTCTCGCCTGTCAATTCTCTTACGCCTAACGTGCTGCTCAGGGGCGCGGCTTTTTCGCGTCGGCTGCAGTGCCTTGTTGTGCGACCGAATGCTGGCTTTTGTTGTAAACAAACTCAGGATCAAGATCAATCCCAGAATCCCACTCTATAGTGTCGAATGACACACGAACTCGATTGAATGCATTACGTTCCTTGAGCCTCTGGAAAATACCAAAGTCTAAGTATGGCTTCATATCCAGAATTCTTCTCTCCCCATTGTCAAAGTCAATTGAGAGTAAATAATCCTCAGTCGGAACAACATTTTTCACAGATGGATACATAGTTTCACCTCGTTACTGTAACGGCTGAATTTTAAACGGTTCCTCCCCATTCATTACCAGCGCCCAATCAGCCATCAACTCTTCCTGATGAAGTTCAGCCCATGCCAGAACAAGCTTAGCTTGTTTCCTTGGCAGGTCTCCTTGAATTACTTCGCATGTGCGGATATCTATGGTCGCCTTATGCTCGCCGTGAAATTGTTGGCATTAAACGTCTCCAGTCTAATCAGCATGCCGAAATTTGCATTCTCCTATCGCACAACGCCCAGCTTGAGAGGTGCGAATGTAGCGTAGCGGAATGAGCATCCTTCTTCAAGCTGATGTTCGGATATATGATTCTCTTAACCCAAGTGCTAAGCTTCTAATCAAGCTGTCTTGGCTTGCGAAAAATCAAGCACTTTGGCCTGTACACTTTCGAGCACAGAATCTCTAATGAAGGTACTAGCACTTAGGATCTCAATACCAATCAGTTCGCCATTTGCATTGAGTTCCGCAGTAATATTAGGGCTAACCTCAACACTGCCAGCTTCTGGTTCATCCGATATAGTAAGATGAAGAACGTCATCTTTCTCAAAGTATGCCATGTGTATTTTATTCATTTTTAAACCTACCCGATTTTATTCTTGATTTGATTTGTTGCCTGCTTGTCGCATGAATTGTTACGGGCGTCAGCTTACGCCTCTTCAACTCATAAGGAATCATGACGAGAAGGCTCTTGTGTTTGCCAATTGCTATTAAGCGACCTGTCACTGTGTCCACGTACCGCTCTGAGGAGTATCGCACAATATTCTCAACCGTTGCAAGATCGTAACCTCGCAAATTTACACGGTACTTCATGTAGTCGGTCCAGACAATCGTTGTCTCCTCCATCTTCCCGCCTAATCCGAACAAGTAATTGAAAAGTTTCTTTATATAAGGTTCTCTGTCATGATATACTTGATTTCATATTTTAAATTATAATCTATCAGCAAGTTTATCAGAAGATGATTTCATGCCCAGTTCGTGCAAAAGAGAATCAATCAGAATCTTTTCGTCTTTCGGCGGCAGTATTACCAGTTTTAAAAGATCATTCAGGGTCAAATTGAAAAATCCGACACTTTCCCTGAATTCTCTGAGAGAATCAATGAAATCTTCAATTCTCCATGATCTCTGTTCCTCATTTTCCAATGTCAGTTCATCTTCCTGACCCAATCCGCTGAGTATGTCAAAAGAGTATTGGAGCCATAATTTATGACGGATATCCGGTTGGATGACTTCAATAGGGGAGGATAAACCTTCAGGGAGTGATAGGTCATAAGCATATTTTTCAATACAGTCTGCTATATCAACCCACCCTTCATGATAAATTTCATCATATATTTCAAATGTTTTAAAAGGTTCAATCAGTAACTTCGGCACGATTTTCCGTACTGTTTCATACCAGGGTTCGGCAGGTCTGGGTATTTCATCAATGTACAGAATCTGTGACTCATCATCACTGAATTTTAAAAGATCTTCAAGAGCATCTTCCTGTTTTTCAGACAGAGGGAGATTCTGCTCATCCCGGACAACCGCTTCCCATGTGAGGAAATAACCTTTTTCGATAAAAAATATCAGATTATCAAGGCATTCTCCGATATCGAATGTTGAGTTTAAATCATAGCCGTCAGTGAAATTATATACAGGCACATCTTTATTTCTTGTCATAGAACCTCATTTTATACCGGAGAATTGATTTTAATATTTTAAGCCTTATAACAAGATATTGACGGGACGGAATTGTTCCGCCAATACCGAAAAATGAGTGTTATCGATAAAAAGCAAAAAGCATAACAAAATCGCTTGTCCAAACCAGTGAAGTCTTCGTGCCAGGACATGAGATAGTCCAACCAATTCAACAGCTTGAAGCATCCAAATGATAGTCTGCTCCTATATTTGCAGATGACCTTGGTGGATGTCAATCGGTGGAAGTTGGTATGAAAATCTAAATCTGGATTCGCGGCTTCACAAAGTGAACTATCCTTTTGGTATTCCAGCCAAATATGGCTTGGGACTATTGTCGAGGGATAGCCGTAGGCCGGTTGCGACTAACGACTAAATAAGCGGGGGACAAAAGTGGCGCGGTTTTTTGCTACAGCAAAAAACGTGACGCTTTTGACCATCCGCTTGATTTTTTCGTTAGGTACGGATAACTACATTAGTGCATTAAAGAAATTTAAAAATATAAATGGATGCTACAGGGAGAAACAATATATCGATTACAAACCCATAGACCTTGCAACTTCTTCTCTGCTTTTTATCCACTTCCTAAATTCTTGTAAGGTCATTTCTGCTGAATTAAATTTTACTACAATTTTTTCTGAAGAATATTTATTTCCCATTTCTTCCAGAAATAACTTTGCTAATTCTTTCATAACGTTTCTTGTTTTTTTATCAACATCAGGTATGTCATCAATTATTGTACATAGATTCTGCAAAGCAACTTTTAGTATAGTATCTTTACTACTAATTTGGTTAAAATCAACCATTATTGTAATCCTTATTTTATATTGTCATTAGTCAAATTAAAATTAAAATTAAATAACCTTGTCAAACTTATATAAGATTGAAGTTTTAAATGAAGAGGAACCTAACATGATATTAACCAACACTTGCTGCCAGACAACGGGATATTAACCCATGAAAAACAACACCGAACTTTACATAATGACTAGAAAGCAGCTTGTGCCTCCACCATCCAGCGATGGATGAGAAGGAGCGGCACGCCGCCCAGGGCTTGTGAGTGCTAAGATTTGATCGAGGCTTGGCGGGGAAAGAGTGTCGGGATATCAATGTTATCCAACACGCCTGTCAGGGCTGTCACCGCCGATGGTGCGACCTGGGTTCGTTTTCGCACTATTCATGCCACGAGATTGTATAGTCCCTTAATTCCAAAATGTTGCATCATGCTTATGATATTCTGGACATCAGATTGCAGATGATATCGGTGAATGTCAACCAGCAAAAAATTGGGCTCTCTTGGTTAAATTCATGCAGTAATTCAGTGGAGCATAGGTTTGATATTCCTCGCAAATTTTGAAGGGGACTACTATAGAGGCATAGCCGTAGTCCTTTTAGCGCTTTAGCTAAACGGCGTGCGTAAACTCGTCCGGGTGGAGGTTCGTCAGGTCCGGAACGTACTTGAGCGACTTGTTAAGAGTGCTACCCATGCCATTGGTTGATATTCACCGAAAACTGAATACGAGAGACGGATTCATGTGAAGAATCCAATTTTCCCCCAAGCTCTGCATCTACCACTGCCAGCCTGACCTTGACTCCTCCGGAGCCGTTTTCCGCGGACTTGATCGTTATGGCAACGTCAAAATGAACCCCATGCCCTTGCTCCTTTTTGCTGCCCGGGGGCAACAGAAAAAGCTTTGGAAGCTCTGTCCCATCCTCTTTCTTGCGCTTCAGTGTCAACTGCTCATTAGCGGCGCTGACGCCTTTCGATATCTGTACCAACGTCTCTTTGATGAAGTTCTCAAGATCCATTTTTAACTCGTAGAACTTTAAACGCCCGGCATCAGTGGGCGCGCGCTTTTCGCGATCTACTGAATGCCGATGTTATGTGAAGTCCTCAAATAGACTGTTAATTTGCTAAGTCCCAAACTCATTGAATCTGTTTGACTCAGATTCAATGAGTTTGGGACTTAGCCCAAGTTTACGATTTATCAAAATATGATTGCATAACTTACTGATATAATGAATAATATACGGCGCATAGCGTCCTCCCTAACTCGATAAATAATGCTTCATATTGAACAAATCGAAAAGCTGTTGCTGAACCT
>JAIPER010000010.1 GCA_021737115.1 Desulfohalobiaceae bacterium | reverse complement strand
CGGACTCACTCAGAATGACAAGAATGCGGACTCACTCTCCGTCATTCCGGCGAAGGCCGGAATCCAGTCTGAAAATGTAAGAGCTGGACCCCGGCCTCCGCCGGGGTGACGGACAAAGAAAAATCTAGTTTCATACGAGATTTCAGCCCTGCCTCTGGCAGTGCTGGCATGACTGCTACCCCCGGCATGCCGGTTGTCACATCCTGAGCCGGACGTGATAGCCGCGATCCCCCCTGGCCACGTACATCATGACGCTGTTCAGCATCCTGTAGCGGGTGAAGGCCTCCACGAAGTCCTCTTGTGATTTCATTCGTTGACCGGCGATCTTGAAAATCCTGTCCCCCGGACGAAGGCCCAGGGAATCAGCAGGGCTTCTCGATAAAACCCGGACCACTTCGAGGGATTCTCTCGCTTCCTTCACGCTGAACCCCCAGCGCTTTTTTGCCAGATCGATGATCAGCTCCCGGGAAAATTCTTCAGGGGTGATTGCAATCTCTTTCTGTTCATTGTCTCTGACAACGACCAGCTCAATGTTCCGATTCCGGGTCATGTTCCGGATCAAGCGGAGGTAGTGGGCCTTGTCCTTGATCCGGATCCCGGACAGGCTGAGCAGGATGTCCCCCTGTTCGAGCCCCGCCCTGCGGGCCGGCGTGTTCGGAAAGACCTCGGTGACGAGTATTCCGTTCAAGGTCTCGAGACCGAAATAGCGGGCGATCCGCTGGTCGATATCCTGGCCGGAAATCCCCAGCCAGACGGGCTTGACCCGGCCATAATCCACGAGTTCCTGGATCACGCTCTCAGCCTTGTCTATGGGAATCGCAAAGCCGATTCCCTGGGCCTTGGCGTAAATGGCCGTGTTGATCCCGATGAGCTCTCCGTAAATATTCAAGAGGGGGCCGCCGCTGTTGCCGGGATTAATGGCGGCATCGGTCTGGATGAATCCGGTGAAGGTCCCGTTGTCGCCCTCGATGGTCCGGTCCAGGGCCGAGATCACTCCCGTGGTCACCGTGTGCCTGAAGCCGTACGGATTGCCGATAGCGATGATCGGTTCGCCGATCAACAGATCATGGGAGGTCCCCTGTTCTACTTCGGGGAGTTTTTCCCGGACATCGAGCTCGAGCAGGGCCAGATCAAAATCAGGGTCGGAACCGGCCAGCTCAGCCTCGAATCTTCTTCCGTCCAGGAGACGGACCCAAATGTTCGAGGCCCCGGTGATGACGTGCGCGTTGGTCAGGACCAGTCCCTTGCTGCCATCGATGATCACGCCTGAGCCCAGGCTCTTGGCTTCATAGCGCCGCTTGCGGCTGGGGAAGATGTCCTGGAAAAAAGGAAAACCCTCGTCCCGAAAAAATCCGCCGAAGGGACTCACTTCCCGTTCATAGACCTTTGAGGCCTGGATATTGACCACAGCCGGAGAAACCCGCTCAACCGCCCTGACCACAGGGGTCCTGCGCAGGTCCTTACCATCATGAGCCGGGGCAGAGGTCCCGAACAGCAGCTGGCTCAACAGGAGAACGCAGAGGATCGCGAACCGGGTCTTGAAATGCAAATCAGACACCTCTTTTTACAGGGACCTCAGCCGCTTGACCCGCTCCTGGACAGGGGGGTGGGTGCTGAAGAGGTTGGCCAGATTCTGGCCGCTGAAAGGATTGACGATAAACATGTGGGCCGTCGACGGATTCCCTTGCTTCATGGGCATTTTCTTGCTGTAGGCGTCCAGTTTCTCCAGGGCGCTTGCCAGATACCCCGGATTGCCCGAAAGTTCGGCCCCGCTTCTATCCGCCAGGTACTCCCTGGATCTGGAAATGGCCATCTGGATGAGCATGGCCGCGATCGGGGCCACAATGGCCAGGATGATGGCCAGCAGAGGATTTCCCCCTTCGTCGTCATTGCCGCCCATGCCGAAGATAGCCGCCCATTTGACCATGGTGGAGACGAACATGATGACTCCGGCCAGGGTCGCGGCCACACTCTGGATCAGGATGTCCCGGTTCCGGATATGCCCCATTTCATGGGCCAGGACCCCTTTGAGCTCCTCCGGGGTGAGCAGGTGCATGAGCCCCTGGGTAACGGCAACCACGCTCTTTCCCGGAGACCGTCCGGTGGCAAAGGCGTTGGGGGCATCCTGAGGGATGAGGTATACTTTCGGCTTCGGAAGTCCCCCTCTTCCGGCCAGCTCTTCAACGATCCGATGCAGGGCCGGAGCATCCTGGGGGCTGAGCTCCCTGGCCTTGTACATGGACAGGACGATCCGGTCCGAAAACCAGTAGCTTCCGACATTCATGGCTATGGCCAGGATAAAGGCAAAGATCAGTCCGCTCTGCCCGCCGAGAAGCCGGCCGAACAAGAGGATGAGAGCCGTGAGCAGGCCTAGCAGTAGACCGGTTTTCAATTGATTTGTCATTCGTGTATTTTCTCCTTAATCGAGATTGCTCTATGCAATCTCTGCTTACATTGGTTCATCTGTGACCTTAATCTTCTGAGACCCTGACACTTCCCCGCCTTTCCGGACGACGATCGTCAGCAAACCTGCCTGAAACCTGGCCCTGATCCCGGATTCATCCGCCTTATGACCCAAGGTGAATTTCCTGGCAAAAGGGCCGTAAGAACGTTCCAGAAACTGATATCGACTGCTGGAAACCTCCTTGATCATCCTCCGCTCACCATAAACCCAGAGTTCGTTGTGGTTGACCTCGATGCTGACCTGATCTTTGTCCATCCCGGCCAGCTCCACCTGAATCACATAGGCGTCCTGCGTCTCATAGGCATCGGCAACAGGGCACCAGGTCGCCAGACGCTCAGATTTCCTTTCCCTGATTTCAAAGCGATCAAGGACCTCATCCATGAGGCTGTCCATCTTCTCTTTCATGCCCTGGATTTCGAGCCAGGGATTCACATTGTACTTGGCCATAAGAACACTCCGGCAGCTGGCGGTTTGCCTTTCTGGTTATCCTGTTCCCGTCAATATGCTGACATATTTGCTGAAGAAGGTCCGGGTCCTTGATCTTCTGTCGTCATGTATAGTCAATAGGTCCGGTTTGATCAAGCCGGAAACATCCTTAGCTATGTTTTATACTTACGGTCGTCATAAATTGAGGTTTTGCATGTTCGAAAATCCTGGCAGCTGATGCTTGAAATTTCGGAGCCTTGCAATTTATTCCTCCCGGCAGAGACAAAAGCGCAATGTATGCCAACTTCTGGTATAAGCAGAGAACGAAAAATGTCAATAGCCTGCCCCGAAATCCGGATTTGCCCAGGATAGACTCCTTTCAGATTTTTTTGCGGACTGCAAAAAAACGCCTGACCCGATCAGGCAATCACCCTTTGACAGTTCACACTTTTCCTGGCTAAGATCTCAACCCGGGCCAGAATGCGGACAGCACAAATTTTACCCGCTTCAGAGGTGAAAAACATGGAACAGTTCCCCAGGATGCAACGCCTTCCACCCTATGTCTTTGCCCAGGTCAATGAGCTCAAGATGCAGCTCCGGCGCCAGGGAGACGACATCGTGGATCTGGGGATGGGCAATCCGGACATCCCTACTCCGGAACATATTGTGAACAAAATGACGGAAGCGGCTCAAAAAGGCGTCAACCACCGCTATTCCGCCTCCAGGGGGCTGCCCAACCTGCGCCGGGCCATCTGCGCCTGGTATCAGCGGAGATACGGGGTGCGATTGGATCCGGACCAGGAGACCGTGGTGACCATTGGGGCCAAGGAAGGACTCTCCCATCTGGCCCTGGTCATGCTCAGCCCAGGGGACGTGGTCTTTGCGCCGGACCCGACCTACCCCATCCATACCTACTCGGCGATCATTGCCGGAGGCGACGTCAGGCGGATTCCCATCGGCCCGGACCGGGATTTTTTCGGCGATCTCCTGCAGGCCACCAGGCAGACCTGGCCGCAGCCCAAGCTTCTGATCCTCTCCTTTCCCCACAACCCGACCACTCAGGTGGTCGACCTGGACTTTTTCCAGAAAATCGTCGACTTTGCCAGGGAGCACAACATCTATGTCATTCATGATCTGGCCTATGCCGACCTGGGTTTTGAAGGCTACAAACCGCCCAGCTTTCTCCAGGCCAAGGGAGCCAGGGAGGTAGGCGCCGAGTTCTTCTCCCTTTCCAAAAGTTATTCCATGGCCGGTTGGCGGGTGGGCTTCTGTTCCGGGAATCCGCAGATCGTCCATGCCCTGACCAGGATCAAGAGCTATCTGGATTACGGCATATTCCAACCCATCCAGATTGCTTCCATCGTCGCCTTGAACGATGACCAGGAATGCGTCGCCCGGATCAGTAAAGAGTATGAAAAACGCAGAAACAGCCTGATATCCGGATTAAACCGCATCGGTTGGAAGATCCCCCGGCCGAAGGCCACCATGTTTGTCTGGGCTGAGATACCCGACCGCTTCAAGGGACTGGGGTCTGTGGAATTCTCGAAGCTCCTGCTTAAAAAAGGCGGGGTCGCGGTCTCACCCGGGCTGGGCTTCGGTCATTATGGGGACAGCCATGTCCGGTTCGCCCTGGTGGAAAACAGGCAGAGAATAAACCAGGCCGTGCGCGGCATCAAAGAAGTCCTCAACACGTAATTTTTAATTTTGAGCATCAAAACGCTGATACCAAGTCTGTATGTGCGGCATCACTGAAGAGTTTTTTATTCAGAAACCAAATAAGTGACAGTATTATTATGCAGGACAAACCCATCCACATCGGTCTGGCCGGATTCGGTACTGTGGGCACCGGCCTGGCCCGGATACTGGCAAGCAACCGGGAATGGCTCGACAAGAGGCTGGGCCGCGAACTGAAAATCAAGACCATTCTCGTGCGCGACCTGGATAAGCCCAGATCATTCATCCCGGAACCCTCGACCAGGTTCACGGACAAAATCGAAGACCTGGTCGAAGACCAGGATCTGGACCTGGTGGTCGAACTCATCGGAGGCTTGCAGACTTCCTATGAGATCATCAACAGATCCTTAACATCCGGGAAATCGGTGGTCACGGCCAACAAGGCCCTGCTGGCGGAAAGAGGGCCGGAGCTATTTGCGCTGGCCGCCGAAAACAACCTGGGACTTTACTATGAGGCCAGTGTGGCCGGAGGCATCCCCATTGTCCAGACCCTGAAGGAATCTCTGGCCGGCAACCGGATCGAATCCTTGACCGCTATCCTGAACGGGACCTCCAATTTCATGCTCACGGAGATGACGAAAAAGCACCTGGACTATGAACAGGCCCTGATCCTGGCTAAGGAAAAGGGATACGCCGAAGCCGACCCTTCCCTGGATGTGGAAGGCTGGGATGCGGCCCACAAGCTCTGCATCCTCATCCGCCTGGCCTACGGCCGGGATTATCCGTTTTCCGGGCTGCCGGTCCAGGGCATCAACCACGTCGACCCCTATGACCTGGTCAAGGCCGGAAATTTCGGATATGTCCTGAAGCTCATCGCCCAGGTCAAGGAAAGGTCGGGCTCACTCCAGGCCGGGGTCTTTCCGGCCCTGGTCAACAAGGACCGCATGCTGGCCAAAGTAGACGGACCGTTCAATGCCATTTTGCTGGAAGGCAACGCAGTGGGCCCGATCATGCTCTATGGACAGGGGGCCGGGGACCTGCCCACCGGCAGCGCCGTGCTCTCGGACATCATGGCCCTGGTCAACCGCCAGACCTTTCCCAATAATACCGGATTCCTGGACAGCCAATTAAAAACCGCCAACATCCTGAAACCCGAGCTGACCGTGTCCCGGCATTACCTGCGTTTCACGGTCCAGGACCGGCCCGGGGTGCTGGCCGTTCTGGCCAGGATCATGGGTGAGCAGAACATCAGCATTGCCCAGTTGAATCAGACCCAGGAAGCAGCCGGACAATATGTGCCTGTTGTGCTGATGACCCATGCGGCTCCGTTTCAACAGATCAAGACCGCCCTTCAGGAAATCGACCGCCTGGACTGTGTCCGCTCCCCAACCACCCATTACAGGATCTTGTAGATGACCCGCAAGCTGCTCTTTTTCATTGCCGACGGCATGGGCGATTACCCGCTGCAGGAACTGGAGGGCCGCACCCCCATGGAGGCCGCCGAAACCCCCAATATGGACCGCCTGGCAAGCCTTGGCACTCTGGGGCTCTGCCGATCCATTCCCCGGGGAATGGACGCTGGATCAGATATCGCCAACATGTCCCTTCTGGGGTTCAACCCGGCAAAATACCACACCGGCCGGGGCCCCATAGAGGCTGCGGCCCAGGGACTGGCCTGCGAAAACACGGACCTGATCTATCGCCTGAATCTCTGCACGGTCTCGGAATTTTCAGCGCAAGGGGTGATGCTGGACCACAGCGGGGGGCACATTTCGGGGGAGGACGGCGCCTTTCTTATCCAGAGACTGCAGGAAAAACTCCGGATCGATGGCATGGTCATCAGTCCCGGATTTCAATACCGGCATCTCCTGATCCAGAAAGACGGAACCCTCGGCCTGGAAAACGACCTGGACATCTCCCCGCCTCACGACCTCATCAACAAGCATCTGGACCGAGACCTGGCCCGCTTCGACCGGAGCCGATCCCTTTCCAATCTGGTCTATCAGGGGGCCCGTCTCCTCCGGGACATGGACAACCCCACCCGGGTCAACGCAGTCTGGCCCTGGGGACAGGGAAAGCCCCTTGCCCTCCCTGATTACCAAAAACACTTCGGATACCGGGGAGCGGTTGTCTCCGCGGTAGATCTGATCAAGGGCCTCGGCCGGGCCGCCGGGATGACCGTCCCGGATATTCCCGGGGCAACCGGCCTGCTGAACACCGACTACCAGGCCAAATGCGAGACCGCCAGAGAGCTCCTGGAAAAAAACGACTTTCTCTACCTGCACCTGGAAGCGCCGGACGAGTGCGGCCACACCGGAAACATCAAAGACAAGATCGAGGCCATCCGCCGCTTCGATCATCTGATCCTGGGCCCACTGCTGGAAAGCGTGGAAAAATACCGGGCCGGATGTCTGATCGGCTGTGACCACCTGACCCCGATTGTCAAGCAGACCCACACCCATGACCCGGTCCCCTTCCTCTTTTACGACCCCCTGCGCCCCAACCGGTCCGGCGCCTCGGAGTTCAGCGAGCAAACCGCCAAGGAGGCCTCCCTGCTCATCGATCCGGGACACGATCTGCTGCCCTGTCTCTTCCAGAAAATGAAGGCAGTCTCATGAAAAACCAAGAGCCTTTTCCCCAACCCGAAGCCTGGTGGGAGCACCGGGTCTCCTTTGGTGAAACCGATGCCATGGGCATCGTCTATTACGGCAACTACCTGCACTGGTTCGAACAGGCCAGATCGCACTTCATCCGGGAGAGAGGCATGGGCTACTCGGAGATAGAAAAAAAAGGGGTGCTGCTGCCGGTACGAGAAGCCCATTGCCGCTATCTGGCCGCGGCCGCGTATGAACAGAAGATCGTGGTCCGGACCGGCATTGGAAAGTGGGGCCGGGCCTCCCTGACTTTTGAGTATCAGGTCTTTAATCTCTCCAGAGACAAAAGCCTGATGACCACCGGCTACACCCAACATGCCTGCCTTTCCCCGCAGGGCAGGCTAGTCGCGGTTCCGGACTGGTTGAAAGCCCTCTGTGCTACCGGATAAACCGGAAAGGTTCCAGGTTCACGGTTCACAGTTCACGGTTAAAAAATGAGGAGATTTGAAGAAGTACAGAGCTCTTTCCAGTGAGCTTAAATGTGTATACTGATCCAACTTAGCTTTTTGTGAAATTGGGGCCTGGACCCTTGGGGGCGCCAGTCTTTGTTGTAAAAACCAAAATTGGATCAGTATATGACGAACGTAAGTATACTTTGATTCTTTAAAAGCATATTTCCATAACGCTAAAAAGGGGTCAGCCCGGTTTAAACCGGCCCGACCCCCCTTTTTAGCGTTTGAACATCCGTTCCAGTTGCCGGGAAGTCAGGCTGACCAGGGTGGGACGGCCATGGGGGCAGTGCTCCTTATCCGCGCAGGCCTGCCAGGCTGAAATCAACTGCAGGGCCTCCTCCCTGGCCAGTCGTTCTCCGGCCTTCACCGCCTGCCTGCAGGCCAGAAGACACCAGATTGCATCCAGGGTCTCCAACTGCTTTGTCAGGACCGAATCCAGAAAGCTCTTTGCCTGCTTCAGGTCGAGACTGGAGGGGATGGTCCTGATCAGGATCTGATCCGGTCCTGGACGCTCCAGGGAAAAACCGAGCCTTCGCAGCAGGGACGCGGACTTCTCCAGAGCCGTTTGTTCAGACCGGTGCAGTCTCTTCTCGATGGGCAGAACCAGGTTCTGACGCGGGGAGTTTTCCCCGGTGCCTTTGTACTGCTCGAACAACACCCGCTCATGGGCCGCGTGCTGATCAAGGATGCTGAGCCCCCGGTCCTTGTCCCTGAGCAACAGGTAACTCCGGTATATCTGCCCCAGATAGTCATAGTCAAAAAGCGAACCCTCACCTGCCGCAAAACCAGGGGCCTCCTCCTGAAAACGGTTTTCCCGAAGACGCGGCCCGCTTTCGTCCCTTCGGCCGGGGACCGGAGTTCCTGGTCCGGCTTCCGTTTCCTCCCTGAGCCTTGACCCGGTCAGGTCGGAGAAGCTTGTGAAACGGTATTCCGGGGAAGAAAGCCCCGCTCCGGATACAAAGGGCGCCTGATTCGATTCCGGGCCGCTTGAGGCCTCTTTTTCTCCTTTGTCTTGCAGGGCCTGGAGCACGCCGTTTCGGATCAGGCTGAAGACGGCCTGCTCATCTCTGAACCTGACCTCCGACTTGGCCGGATGGACATTGACGTCCACTTCCGCGGCAGGGATATCCAGAAAGAGGACCGCCTGGGGATACTCCCTGGACAGGAGTTTGCCCTTATAGGCCTGCCTGAGAGCGCTGAGCAGCAGTTTGTCCTGCACCGGACGATTGTTTACAAAGAAGAGGATCCGTCCGGCCCTGGCCTGGGCCGATTCAGGCGAACCAACCACTCCCTGGAGATGAAAGCCTTCCTGCTGTTCGAAGCGAACGGCCAGGAGCCCTTGGCGGATCTTCTCCGGCCAGATCAAGCCCAGGCGCTCCAGCAGGGACTGCTCTCGCGAAAAAAACAGAACCCGCCGCCCGCCGGCAACAAACGAGAATTCAACCCCGAGTTGGGCCAGGGCGAACCGCTGGACAACTTCCTGACATTTCTTGAATTCCGTATTCCGGGTCTTTAAAAACTTCAGTCTGGCCGGGGTATTCACAAACAGGTCCCGGACCTCGATCCGAGAACCCCTTTTCAAGGGGACGGGTCTTTTTTCCAGAATCCTGCCGAACTCCACTTCAAGCTTGACCCCTTCCGGTTCCGGTCCGGGACAGGACAGGAAATGCACCCGAGAGACCGAGGCGATGCTCGGCAGGGCCTCGCCACGGAAGCCGAAGCTGGTGATCCGGCTCAAATCCCGGGCAAAACCGATCTTGCTGGTCGCGTGCCTGGTCAGGGCCAGTTCCATTTCTCCCGGTCCAAGGCCGTGTCCGTTGTCCTGAACACTGATCAGCCCCTGCCCTCCGGCTTCCAGGTTTACCTCGACTTTGTCCGCCCCGGCGTCCAGGCTGTTCTCGACAAGCTCCTTGAGCACGCTGGCCGGCCGCTCCACCACCTCGCCCGCGGCAATCTGGTTCTGAAGCGCAGGGGGCAGGACCTTTATTTCTCTTTTGACTGTCTTGATCATCTGTTATTCAATCACTGCTCAGGCAACGTAACACCCTGTTGAAACGTTCCCAGGTTCAGGAGGCTGATCTGCAGACTGACCCTGGTCTCCTCTTCGGATTTGAAATGAGATATCCCCACCCCCCAGCACTGGTCCTGGTATTCAACACCGATTTCCCGTTTGACGAGCTCCGAGGCGACCGTATCCTTTTCATAATTGACATACGCGCTCCAGGACTGGCCCAGACTGAACATCCCCCCAAGTCTGAAGATGCTTAGCTTTTTTTGATTGCGGCGATTGATATCGTCTACTTCAGCCAGATAATCATACCCGAAGTAGGCCCGATATCTGTTGTCCATACGCAGGCTGATGAGGTGTTCATGTTCGGTGAACATGGTATCATAGGGTGAAAACCAGGTCGTGCTCTGATAGTTCAGCCAGGAGTTGAGCTGCAGGGAGAGTCTGGCCCTGATGTCTGAAAAGGGGCGTTTATCCGGGTAGGCCTGGAGGCGCTCGTCCCGGTCGGCCTCGTTTAAATCATAGCTCTGTTCCAGATCGAATCGGCAGAAATCAAGGTAGGTTATATCGCTGGCATACTCTGCTTCGTTTTCCCCTGCCTTCTTGACCACGCTCTCCTTCCTGGCGGTCAAAAACGAGGTCAGGGAATAGGTCAGCTCGTTTTCCGGTTCTATCTCGTCCAGGGAGTCAAAATCCGGGAGGTCCGCCTGGTTCTTTTCCGGCACGTATCGATATTCCAACCTCGGTTGGATGGTGTTTTTGATCTTGGTCCAGCCCGAGCGGCCCAGTGTTGCCTGCGAAGGGCGCATTCCGCTTTCCGGACCGAGTTCATAGATTTTGGATACCGAACTGAAAGTGCTGAGCCTGAAGTCCCAGATCCCCCGCGACAGTTCACTTTCCTTAACCGAAGGATCGTCTTCGATCTGATCCACCTGATAGAAGGTCTGCCTCCAGTTCAGACTGGGAATGAGCGAACCGTACACGGAGTTAAGCGGCAGGCTCAAACCGGGGTAGAGGTCCAGCCTGGTCCCGGTGACCCCTTTCTCCCTCCAGAAATAGGTCAACTCGTTGTCCGCCCTCCATTCCAGGGGCGTCCTGGCAAGGTCCTGCTTGTAGGCGTCGAAGGTGATCTCCGGCAGACGCTGCAGGGTGGGATTGTTGTCGGAATTTCTGTTGTCGTTCATAAAGGCCAGATTCTGGGTATACTCGAATCTCGAGCCCAGACCGTAAGATCCCCAGTTCCGGGTCACGGTCCAGACGCTGGCCCGGGTCAAATCGTCCTGGTCATCGATATCCCGTCCGAACTCTTGTAAAAAGATTTCCCGGCTCTCTTCAAACCCGCTGTATCCCTTGTCGAACTCCCGCAGATAATTCTGATCTGAGACATAATCGATATCCAGCTTGGTTTGCCACTCTGGAGAGACAAGAAAACCACTGTACTTGGATCTGATCCAGAAGCGGTCGTCATTGGGCCGGATCAGTCCATCGTCGTCAAATTGCCCGCCTTCCTCGGCCTCGGTCCCGGCCACTATATCATCCTGAAGCCAGTCGGCCCTAAACAGAGCCTTGGTCAGAGGATTGGGCGTGGACCGGTATTCTCCGCCGAACATCAAGCCTCGTCTCGACAAAGAGTTCACATACAGGGTCATGTCCCGCTCCTCACCCAGGACCTGGTAGTAGGGAAGATTGAACTCGACCCCGTGTTCAGAGCTATGGCCGACATCGGGAATCAGAAAACCCGAGGAACGGTCAGTCTTTGTGGAGAACACAAGATAGGGGGAATAGAGAAGGGGCGCATTTTTGATCTTGAATCTGGGGTGCCAGATCCTGGCGTAGCCGTCCACGGTCACCCTGCCCTGGGACGTTTTCAAGGACCAGTCCGGACTCTCCCCATCGCAGGAGGTCACCGTGGCTTTTTCGAATTCATAGGTCTTTGGTCCGGTCTTCTTCAATTTCTCCCCTTTTATATAGACATGGGTCTCTTCGAAGAAGACCCGGCCGTTTTCTAACCAACCGACCTTGTTGCCCAGATCGAATTCCGCCTCCTCGGCATAGAGTTCGTCCCCGCCCCAGTTCATCTGCACATTCCCCTTGAGATACACCCATTTGCTCTCCCAGTTATAGCGCATATAATCCGCCTGCAGGGTGTCGTCTCTCTGACTCAGCCACACCTTGCCCCGGGCGTGAACGACCTTGTTCTCACGGTCTACCTCCAGGCTCTCCGCCTTCAAATCCCACGGTAAATCCTGCATGGAATCAGAAAAGGACAGCTCCTGCGCTCCAAGAGTTTTGATCATGGCAAAGATCCCGACCATCACCACAAGAAAAATCTTCGGAAACGCTTTTCTCTTCATAATTTCAGCTCGCTGGAAAGAGCTCTGAATTAGAGCATCGACTATCAAGATACCGAATAATGAAAACCTCAATCTATGACGACCGTAAGTATACTGATCCAATTTTGGTTTTTAAGCAAAGACTGATTGTCCCTTGCTTTCAACGACAGAACTCTGAAAAAGGTAAGCTGGAGCAGTATATAAGATCTGCCTCCCTCGTAATAACAAAGGATAATTTTGTAAAGATTTTTTTTCATTCAAGATTCGGAACCGATTGCCAAACTTCCGGAAAAGTGGCAGTCTGTTCGCCCATGGACACACAAGCCCGGCAAACCCTGAGGCTCGGGAAGATAAGCTACCTCAACGTTCTGCCCATCTACTATCCCCTGGAAAAAGGGTACGTGGCCAATGACTTTCGGCTTGTGTCAGGCCCGCCGGCCCGCTTGAACGAGTTAATGGCCCGGGGGAAACTGGATATCAGTGCGGCTTCAAGTTTTGAATACGCCAGAAATCACCAAAGATACTTCCTGGTTCCGGATCTGGCCATCGGCAGTCAGGGCCCGGTGCAAAGCGTTCTGCTTCTGAGTCGGGTTCCCCTGGCCCGACTGGAAGAAGACCCCATCTGCATCAGTTCTCAGACCCACACTTCGGCCGCCCTTTTGCGACTGATCCTCCGAGAAAGATTTCATCTCAACCCCGACTACCAGACCGGAAACATCACCGAACTGATCAGCTCAGCCGATCCGCCATCGGCCTTTCTGGCCATAGGAGACGAGGCCCTGCGGCTTCGGGATCTGCCTGCCTATCCCTACAAACTGGATCTCGGCCAGGCCTGGTTGGAGTGGACCGGACTCCCCTTTATTTTTGGGGTCTGGATCATCAACCGGGACTCAGTCAAAACCAGGGGTAAGGATATACAAGAGGGTTGCCATAAAATCCTGGCTGCGAAACAGTGGGGGATAAGACGGATGGCCTTCTTCAGCGATTTGATCAGCCGGGAGGGGATTCTCAACCGGGAAGAGGTGTTTTCCTATTTTCAGGGCCTGGTCTACGACTTTGCCGAACGTGAACAGAAAGGTCTGCAGCTTTTTTTCAACCTCCTGGCCAAATCCGGAGCCATCGAAACTTCTCCCGACTTAAACTTTTTGAACCTGGGCAAGTGACTTGCAGGGGCTAAGCCCTTATGAAATCTTGCTTCGCCAGTCACTTTATCCGGTTTGGGCCTGCTGACCTCAGGTCAGCAGGCCCAAACCGGATATCAATCCTCCCGGTCCTTGATATACTCCAGGACTCCATACAAGAGGTCTCGCTCCCTGGTCTCGGGAAAGCGGCCCAGGGACTCTCGAGCAAGCTGCAGGTACACATTGGACTCCTCCCTGGTCTTCCGACTCAAGCCCTGCTGTTCCATCTCTTCCAAAACCCATTGCTGCTCAAAGGGATCCAGACTTTGACACTTGATCTTTTTCAGCAGAGCATCTCTGGCCTCGTTGTTCATCCCTTGTAAAAACAAAATCAAAGGCAGGGTCAGCTTGCCTTCCCGAAGATCTCCTCCCCTGGGTTTGCCGGTACTCAAGGGGGATACCGAGTAATCCAGGGCATCATCCACCAGTTGGAAAGCAATCCCCAGATTAAGACCAAATGTCCGGGCCGCCTCCACTTGTTCCTGTGGACTCCCGGCTATGATTGCTCCGCTCTGACAGCAGGTTTGCAGTAAGTATCCGGTCTTGCCCACCACAATCTCCGTGTATTTCTCCACAGTCAGAGAGGGTTCTTTGAGTTGTTGGATCTCCTGGATTTCCCCGACGGCCGTCCAGTAAATCGCCTGGGAAATACAGCGCATCAAGGGGAGACTCTCGTATTCCGTAACGGTTTTGTTGGCTATGGCCAGGAGGGCGTCTCCGGCCAGAATGGTTTCATTGACTCCGAAGACGATATGGGCCGTGGTCCTGCCTCGACGCATCTCCGCCCGATCCAGGACATCGTCGTGAAGCAGGGTGGCTGAATGGATCAGTTCCAGGGCGGCAGCCAGGGGATAAATGTCCTTGCCCTCATGGCCCAGGGCCCTGGCCGTCAACAGACAGAGCATGGGTCTGAGACGCTTCCCTCCTGCTTCCAAAATATGTGCAGCTACCGGCTTGACCAGGGGATTCAGGCCGGCAACCGTCTCGCTGAGACAGGATTCGACCCCCGGAAGATTCGACTCGATATACTCTTTGATTGCGCTCATGCCATTTTCTTACCCTGAAACCCAGGGGCTAGACAAGGACAGATTTTGGTTTTGAACAAATGAGCGCCCTGCTCATCTCTTCCAGAACCCGTAAGCTCCCCTTTATATTCCAGTCCTCTTTGTCGCGCGAGCCCACTTTGTTGGAAATGCTGCGGGCTTCCAAAAAAGGGATCTGTTCCTGATAACAGACCCAGGCCAGTGAAAACCCTTCCATGTTCTCGCACTGGACCCCATAGACTCCGGCAATCCGTATCGCCTCGGCCGCATCTCCAGTGACTCCGGCCACACTCAGGCTCCTCACTCTGGTCCAGTCCGCGGGCAGTTCCAGGCCCATTGCTCGAGCCTTCTCTTCAGGATGAAGAACAAGGTGATCCCGGATCAAATCTCCCTGGCCTTCTCCAAGTGTTTGTTTCAAGGCCTGGACGTCGATGCCGTTTTTCGTCCTGACCCCGATTTCCGGCCAGTACTCTTCCTGGACCGCCACTTTGCCGAGCAAAGGGATGCGGACCGGATCGAAACTCCCCCCGATCCCCAGGTTGACCACTCCTCTGACCCGCATCCCGGATCCAAGGACCTTGCCCAGGGACATGGCCGCATTGAGCGAACCGATTCCGGTCACCAGAAGAACGAACCGCCGCCCCTGATAGCAGCAGGACGCGGGTCGGGTCAATTCCATATCCGGGCGCTCCCCGAACGGGGTCAGCACAGCCCTCATCTCCTGAAAGGTAGCGGTTACGATCAGTAAGGGAGCCTTCTCGGATTTTTCGGTGTGTTTCGACATAGGCAGATATAAGATGCGGCTGCAAAAAATCCTTTTGCAGCCGCCAGTGGTCAGAAGTCAGCTTTGCCTCTGGCAAAGCTGACATATAATTAATTAATATATAAGAATTTATTGGCCTGCAGTTTAACTCATCATGCTGAAGTCCGTCTTTGCCAGTTTGATCAAAAAAGAAACTTTGAGTCACCTCCTCCGTCATTCCGGCGGGGCCTGTCCCGGACCCCAATCCGGGAGCCGGAATCCAGTCTGAAAATGTAAGAGCTGGACCCCGGCCTCCGCCGGGGAGACGGACAAAGAAAAATCAAGTTTCATACGAGAGGTCAGTAAATCCAAAAAATTAGAAGAACATTAAATCACTTGAAGTGTTCTCTCAAGACTTTTTGCAGATGCGTCAGATTAATGGTCTATTAAAAAACACATCCAAAGCGGGCTTCGCCCGCAACCCAAAGGTTCCAGGTTCACGGTTCGCCGTTCACGGTTAAGAAAAAGAAAGAAGCTTTAAGAGCGCCATAATGTTTATTCCAAATTTCTTCCTCTTCAAACCGTGAACCGTGAACCGTGAACCTTATCCAACAAAGACTACAAACATTCTGAGGCGAAAGATTTTCTTGTTGTTTATGACAGAGTTGAAGGCATAAGTCACTAAGGGGCAATCCCTGTGGTTGCCCTGTTTCAAAGTCAACCTGGTTGCTCCGCTCTACAGCCGCCAGCAGGAAAGGCCCGCCTTTTCGAGCTCCTGGACGGAAAAGCCTCCCTTGAGATCGAAAAACAGCCCTTTTTCTTGAAGGCAGCCCTTGATCTCTTGGGCGGATTTCTTGAGAAAGGCATCATGGGGCACGGAAAGAATGATACCCTCCAGATCGGTGAACTCCTCGATTCCGACCAGGTTCACGCCGAGTTCTCTTCCGGCTTCTGCCCCGTCCACAAGGGGATCGCAGACCAGGACCTCAATATCGAAAGATTCCAGCTCTCTGATAATATCAATGACCCGTGTATTGCGCAGATCAGGGACATTCTCCTTAAAGGCCAAGCCCAGAACCCCCAACCGGCTGCCCTTGATGGCGAAACCGGCCCGGATCATCTTCTTGACCACGGTCCGGGCCACATATTCGCCCATGGAGTCGTTAATCCTCCGGCCGGCCAGGATGACCTGGGGATGGTATCCCAAACGTTCCGCCTGAAAGGTCAGATAGTACGGATCGACCCCGATACAGTGCCCCCCCACCAGCCCGGGACGAAAGGGCAGGAAGTTCCACTTGGTCCCTGCGGCCTCCAGGACCTCCTGGGTGTCTATCTCCATTTTCTGAAAAATCAGGGAGAGCTCGTTCATCAGGGCGATATTCAAATCCCTCTGGGTGTTTTCGATGACCTTGGCCGCCTCCGCCACCTTGATGCTCGAGGCCTTGAAGATGCCTGCGGAAACCACTTTCCCATAGACTGACGCCAGAAGTTCTGTGGTGTCCGAATCCTGCCCGGCCACCACCTTGACGATGTTTTCCAGGGTGTGCACCCTGTCCCCGGGATTGATCCGCTCCGGCGAGTAGCCGACCTGAAAATCCGGACCGCAGCAAAGGCCGGAGCCCTGTTCCAGGACAGGGACACAGATCTCTTCGGTCAAACCAGGAAAAACAGTTGACTCAAAGACCACCACACTGCCCCGGGCAAGATTTTTCCCCACACTGGCCGCGGCCTGCCTGATGGGTTCCAGGTCAGGTCGGCGGTAGCCGTCAATGGGAGTAGGAACGGCCACGATAATCAAACCAGCCTCAGACAGGATGCCGGGGTCGCTTGCATACTCGATTCCGGCTCCGACAAGACGCTCCGGATCAACTTCTCTGGTGCGGTCCTGTCCGGAATTGAGTTCTCGGACTCGGTCTTCGGAGACATCGAATCCGATCACCTGAAAACAATCCGCCAGGGCGACGGCCAGGGGCAGTCCGACATAGCCCAGCCCAACGACCGCTATTTTTACCCGTTTCGACTCGAGATCGGCAAACTGCAGCATTTTTCTCTCCTCGTCAGGAAAATTGTCGAGGAAGACTCGACAATTTTCCTGACGTTATGTGTTAAAGCGGGCTTCGCCCGCAACCCAAAAGGTTCCAGGTTCACCGTTCACGGTTAAGAAAAAGAAAAAAACTATGGGGCAATACACCCGGCAAGCAGAAAATCCTTCAGCGTTGTTTTACAGGGATTCTTCGCTCGCCCCGGTTCAATGCGCTCCGCTTAAGAGATTTAACCGGGCAGGCGGACTCACTCAGAATGACAAGCAAAGGTAAACGCTCAATAGTGTCATTCTGAGTGAGTCCGCGAACGAAGAATCTCTCTGCCAAAAACTGGGTTATTGAATAAGCACGAAGTTTCTGCCTCCATCAAACTTGCAATTATGGACTTCAACCTAATTACACAACAGCCCGAACATATTCTTAAATATATTAATTAATTATATGTCAGGCCTGCCAGAGGCAGGGCTGACAATCACTCTCCCCAGGCGGCCATGGCCACTCCCAGGCTGCTGATCGCAAAGGGGAGCAGGAAGTCGGAAATGGGTTCGCCCCCCTTTTCCGGGACCGGATCGGGCAACAGGAGCAGGTGACTGACCGGCAGGTGCCGGATGGAAGCAAGACTCCCCTTCTCGAGAAAGCTCTCCTGGGAAATTATGGCCAGCCGGGGGTAACGGCAGCCGAAGGCGGACAGCTCGTCCAGGGCCTGTCCCAGGAATCGTTCGCTGCCGGCGTCAAGAACGATCAAGTTGTCGTTTCCAGGATCATAATCCTTGCTCAGTTCCGGCAAGTACCAACTTCCCCTGGCAAAAAACGGGGATACGATCTCCTGCTCTTCCGGCAGGGTCGGCTCCTGTAAGAAGCGATCCACATCCCGGCCCTGGAGATATTTCTCCTCCCAGGCCTTGACCGTTTGTTCCCCGTAGTCCGAGACCAGAAAAGACCTTTTCTCCAGACAGACAAACTTATTCTCCACCCGGTCATCAACCGTGACCACGGGTCCGTGGGCGCAGGCTCCGAACTGATACCACTCCATAACACGGCTTCCGTGATGATCGAAACGGCTGACCCAGGCCACACCGTTTCCCGAGGCCGGCCCGATGAACAGTCCGGTTCTGTAGTCCTGGTTCGAGGCGGTGGTTTCCTGAACAGACCGATAGAGTTCTTCGGCACTTAAAAGGGTGGAGATTATCAGTCCGGCCAGCTGAAAATGCTCTTTCAGCACCCGGGCTTTTCTCGGATCCAGAGCCTCCCAGATCCGGATCAGAAAGAGCGAAAGGGCTGCATAGAGCTGGAGTTGTTCACTGGCGATCCGATCTGTCCGCAACTGATAGCAGCCGAGAGAACCTGAAAACTCTCGGGCAAACTCAGGCTGGATGGGCGGGCCGAACCACAAAAACTGCAGAGGCGCCTTGGACAACAGATTGCTCAAGACAGGACCTTCCGGCTCTGAGGAGGCCAGGACGATGGCCAGGGTATCCTCGGGAAAGACCGGGATTTTTTTCCCGGGAGAATCCACTCTGATGGGGCATCCCAAAAAAGGGGTCCACTGTTTGGCCGTATGTCTGGCCGTGGCCTCGGCGCCTTTGTCCAGCGGAATAAGAACGATTTCACCATCCACTGGAAGCTGTTTCAAAACCAGATCGGCAAGCCCGCTGAAATCGTCCGGCAGATCAGAGATCAAAGTATTCAGGGGATCGTCGCCTGCCAGAATCAGGCCGAGCTGCCGCAGGTCCCGATAGAATTCTTTTTCCCACTCTTTGCGGCTGCTTTGCTCCCAGAAACTGACCTTCTGGAGACGGTCGACCGGGTCCATCCGTTCCCAGGCCGGTGACCAGCTTCGGTTCTTCTCCGCGAGCCTCTGGATCTCTTGAAAAACGGTGGGTTGTTTTTCAAAACCGCCCCGGGTCACCGTCACCGATTTAGCCCTGTTCCGTGGGAAATCCCCGGCTTCCCGGCCATGGGCCAGTCCGAAGTAAAATCCGAGCTGATAGTAAAAAACGAGATCGACAAAGGGCTGCAGGAGATCATCGGCCCGGGGAAGCCGGATCCAGCGGTCGGCCTCCTGATCCGGCCCCAAAGGGCATCCCTCAAGATCCGAGGCCGCAATCAGACAGGGGACGTCCAGCTCATGGAGTTCCCGGGCAACCTGCCAGGCCTCCCCGGATCTGGAGCGGTTGGTGATGTTGAGCAGCACGGGATTCTCCCGGGGCCATGTCCGAAACAGATTGAGGGAGACATCCCGGTAGTCAAAGGTCTTGCCCATGGAGCGCCAACTGTTTTCCTCCAGCTTCATGGCGATTTCCGGTCCGGTCCCTGATGTATGGACATCATCTATGATGGCGTGGCACCGGCTTCTGGGATATTGTCCTGCAAAGCGGCGGCAGAACTCCCTGGTCTCCTGATCTGCCAGCAGGTCCTCCAGGATACCCGGAAGCCTGGTCATTTTGGCCAGGACCTCCCGGGCTTGATCCCCGTATCCCAGCCTGCCGGCCAGAGACAGGGCCAGAAGATCGAGGCAGAACAGAAGGCAGACACTGCTCTTGACCGCGGCAATGGTCACTTCCTCTCCGCTGTAGACAGGGATGATCCCGCCGCTCTTGGCCACTGCCAGGCCGAGGTCGGCAAAGGGCTTTTCGGTGATCCCCAGACAGACCGTCCGGTTCTGGATCAGCATCCTGGCCAGCCGAACCATGTCCGCGGTGGTCCCCGACCAGCTCAGGAGGATGACCAGATCGTGGTCATTGTTGAAGGCTTTCTCAGGCTCGTCGATTTCTACCGGGCTCAGGACCACCACGGTCACTTCCGGAAGAAGCTCCTGAAAGAAATTCTTGGCTATGGCCGCCATGTTGTAAGAAGCCCCGATGCCGATCAGAAAAACCCGCCTCAGCTTGGAGAGATCGCGGCCGTATCTCCTGAAGAGAAGCCTGGTGTTCAGATTGAACTCAGGCAGCCCCTGACCGCTGTTCTCGGGAACATGCGTCTCCAGGAGAAAGGCCAGCCGCTCCGGAATTTCCTGCAGATGGGTCTCATAAAATGTCTTGTCCCTGTCCTTTTTGATCTGGATCGGACTCAAGCGGGTCAAAAAGGGTTCCAGTTCCCAAACCGGCTCTCGCTCAAAATTCATGATCGATAGTTCGCGCATGACCCCCTGTTCGCCGACCGTGGTCTGGATTCTGGCAAACAGCTTTTCGCCTTCCAGAGGATAGACCCGGACCCGGAAGGTATTCAGAATAGATTCTTCGGCAGCCTGCAGGGCCTGCTTCTGCATCCCGGATTCGTGGCCGGCTTCAAGATCTCTGGAGCGCCTTGCAGCAGAGGCCTTCAGCCTGCGCAGTTCTCTGGCCTTTTCCTGAATCAGGGCCTGGGGAAAGAGTCCGAGGGCGGCATTGATGTCGGAAACCACCATATATTCTGCGCTGTCCAGCCTCTGGACTATGAATACAGGCCGGTTGTGGGCCCCGACATAGAGAAGGTTCGGGAATCTGCAGTTCATGCCAACCGCAGCCACCTGCCCTCCTTCTCGACTCATGACCTGCAGGGCCTGAATAAAAGCCATTTCATCCAGTTCGGACCTGGTTTTTCCCTGAAGCTTATGGTTCACCGCATAATCCACTGCCTGGCTGCCCACTGCCAGATCATCCAGGGACAGGAGCACCTGGTTTCGGATGATCCGGTTTTTGTTTTGTTCTTCCAGGAAAGTGTCAAAGTAATGACTCCAGAACTGGACCAGGTATTCGGTCGAATTCGAGCTTTCGAGTCTGACCCCGGCCACCCGGGTCAGGTACGTTCTGAGCCTGGACTCGACAGCGCCGCTGAACTGCCCGTTAACGGCCACACATCTCTGCCCGGCTTCGTCGGTAAAGGGGTGGGTGTTTTTCAGGTTGACTTCGGATTGCAGGGCCCAGCGGCCGTGAGCCATGATCGGCTGGTTCAGATACCTGAGGCAGTAGGGATGCGTTACTCCCGGCACATGCCCCGGGGGGAGCCGGGAATCCTTTCTCCTGCTTCCCCCGACAGCCGGCAGATAGGCCTCCCGCTGAAGCCAGGTGAAAACGGAGGCTGCGGCCAGTCCATAGACATTGGCCGCCCGCTCCGCCCGGTACAGGGTCTCCCAGTTCAGGCCGGGCCGATCCGGGCCCCGGGTTGTCCAGTAGTTATGAAATATTTCCCTGATTTCCTGATTCAGTCCCTGATCCTGTCTGGATCTGGTCAGAGCGGCGCCGTCCAGAAGTCGAAACAGGTTGCGGATGCCGTCCTGATCAAGATCCGGGGTTATCCGGATTTCGGCTTTGGTCAAATACTGCCGGAGATACTTCCGGGCAAAGGGATCCCGCCCGCCCCAGCCGTAGTTCAGACGCATCGGCCTGGGGGTCTTCTCGTGCTCCGAGACACTCTCGAACAGGACCTCGAACTCGTCCAGGATATCTTTGGCCTCAACCACCTGTTCCGAGTCGGGATCTTCCTGCTCCAGGTGGTGCTCCAGGCTTTTCCTGAAAATGTTTCGGACCGCCAGCGGAGGGAGGTCATAGTCGTTCACCAGGCTGTCCACCGCAGCCGAGAATTCCTCGGCGGAACGGATCAAAAGGCTGGTCCGTGATTGGGCTGACCCTGCCTGACCAGGCTGCACTGCGATATTGAGTGCTTTGTCCAGCATCTGCGGCCAGGAGACAAAGCCTGTCCCGCCATGATTCGACCCTTGAAACTGCCCCGGAGACAGTCCCTCAAAGTCGAGAAGATTCTGCTGGACCTTGAGAAGAGACGCTTGATCCGATCCCCCAGAGAGCTGGAGATGCAGGAGATTGGTGTCCTCCCCGGGATACAGGGGGAAATCATTGAGCACCTCCAAAAAATCCAGCACCGAACCCACAGCCTTTCTGGTTTTGATGCTTTCCTGTTCATCCCCGAATACCCCGAGTCCGGTGCTGTCAGGGGCCCGATAAATAATGGCCCACATCCCGGTCAGGATTCTGTTCAGCTTATTTCCGGCATCACCAAAGTAAACAACGATTCCGCACATACTACAGACTTCTTACACCAATACCAATTATGAAAATTAAATACTTGAAATTATTGGCTTGACTTTAAAATTGGACAATTGTCATGGTGTTGTGTGATTGAGTTGAAGACAACAATTGCCAGTTTGATCGAGGC
>JAIPER010000009.1 GCA_021737115.1 Desulfohalobiaceae bacterium | reverse complement strand
CAGGACAAGGAAGGCAACTATTTCTTCCAGGGGTTCTGTCAGGCAGCCAAAAACCCCCAGGGTGGTTGGACCGCTTACTTCTGGCCCAAACCCGGGGAGCCGGAAGAGGAGGTTTTTCGCAAGATATCCTTCACCATCCAGGTCCCGAACCGTCCGTACCAGGTTTCGGCCGGCATCTATAACGATTCCATGACCATAGAAGAATTGAACGAAACCATGAAGTAACCAGAAACAGCCTGCGGTCCTGTAACCGCAGGCTGAATTCTGATACAGTCACCTAAACTTGAATGGGAGCCCGAATATGAAACTAAGCCTCAAAAACAAAATACTCATGCCGGTTCTTCTGTTGATCATTCTGGGCATGGGCATCTCAACCGCTGTATCCTATTATCAATCCAAAGCCACCCTGGAAAAGGAAATAAAAGACGAGCTGGAGCAAAAAAGTGCTTCGACCGTCAAGATCCTCTCCACCTGGATCTCGGATCGCACAATGGACGTCAGCACCTGGAGTCAACAAGAGGTCTACCAAAAGGCCACCAAGGAAGGCATCCTGGGCAAGGCGGCCAGGAAAACTGCCTCAAAACGACTGGCCGGCCTCAAAGAGGCCTATGGCTACTATGAAGACATCAATCTGGCCGATTCTACCGGAAACCTCATAGCCGCCTCCAATCAAGACCTTGTCGGAAAAATAAGCGTCAACGACCGTGATTACTTTAAAAAATCCATGCAAGGTGAAACCATTGTTTCTGAAGTCATCAAAAGCAAGGGCACCGGCAAACCGGTCTTTGTTATCTCCGCCCCGGTAAAAGCTGAAGACCTGATCAAGGGAGTCCTACTGGCCGTAGTCAAGGTGAATGCCTTCAATTCCAAGTTCATCGACCCCATCAAGGTCGGAACCAAGGGCTACGCCTATGTCTACAATGAACAGGGCCTGGTTCTGGCCCATCAGAACAAGGACAATATCCTGAATTTAAACATAAAGGATTTTGAGTTCGGGCAGAAGATGCTGGCCCGGGAGAATGGTTTGATGACCTATACCTATAAGGGCTTGAAAAAAATAGTCAGCTTTGAGCAGGAAGAGGTCACCGGCTGGACCATCGCGGTTTCAGCCAGCCGGGATGAACTCATGCAGCCGGTTCGGGAGCTGACCTATGTCAACCTCGGCCTGGCCGGGACCGTCATCCTCCTGAGCCTTATCGTGATCTACTTCCTGGCAGGTTCCATTGCCAACCCCCTCCTGGCCATGATCAAGAACCTGAGCCGCAATTCCGAGCAGGTAGCCTCGGCTTCCTCACAGGTGTCCTCCTCCAGTCAGTCCCTGGCTTCCGGGGCCAGCCAGCAGGCCTCCAGCCTTGAAGAGACCTCGGCCTCCCTGGAAGAAATCGCCTCTCAGACCAAGATGAATACGGAAAACAGCCAATCCATCGACGACATGATGAAGAATCAGGCCGCACCCAGTTTTCAGCTCATCGATCAGAAAATGGAAGTCATGGAGAAGAACCTCCAGGAAAATGTCCAACTGAGTGACGAGAGCGCCAAGATCATCAAGACCATCGACGACATCGCCTTCCAGACCAACCTCCTGGCCCTGAACGCGGCCGTGGAAGCGGCCCGGGCAGGTGAGGCCGGCAAAGGCTTTGCCGTGGTGGCTGAAGAGGTCCGCAACCTGGCCGGCCGCAGTGCCGAAGCCGCCAAGAACACGCAGGAGCTCATCGAGAACTCCCAGAACAAAATCCAGGAGACCTCCGCGGTCTACAGGGAAATCGCCGAGGCCCTGGGCAAGAACACGGAGATCGCTCAAAAAGTCATGGCCATGACTGATGAAGTGGCCTCAGCCTCCAGGGAACAGGCCCAGGGCATTGAACAGCTGAATTCCGGGGTCGCCGAGATGGACAAGGTGGTCCAGCAAAACGCCTCCAACTCTGAGGAGACCGCGGCCGCAGCCGAGGAACTCACGGCCCAGGCCGGTGAACTCGAGGAGATCGTGATCCGGATGCGAAAGCTGGTCAACGGGAACAAGGAAGCGGTCCAGGGGAATGGTTCCAAACCGGGACGTACAGCCCGTTTGGAACAAAAGACTGCTGCCGGTTCCGCCCTGAATCGAAACGCTCCACCAAGCGCTCCCAGGACTCCTGGAAAGAACAAGACCGGACAGCACCCAGGCTCACCTTCAAAGACGCATCATAAAGCCAAAACCGGGCAACCATCCAGTCAAAAAAAGCCCGAAGAAGTGATTCCTCTGGATGAAGACGATTTCAAGAACTTCTGATATCCATTTTAGCCTGAAGATCCTGAGGATCTTCAGGCTAAAATGGATATATGGGTGATTATATTTTTAACAAGCCACACGGCTCAACCGAAACCCAGAACCTTGACGAGCGAGACTTGTGGAGTCTCGCAGTTTGACGAAGACATTATCATGAACAGATACAACGTCTTGAACGAAAAGACATTCAAACAATTCGCCGATCTTATTTACCAGGAAGCCGGCATCTATCTGGCTGAGCACAAGCAGTCCCTGGTCTCGGCCCGCCTGGGCAAACGGATGCGCCTTCTCAAGATCGACGAGTTTGACGACTACTACCAATTCGTCCAGAACGATCACAGCAAGCGGGAACTCATCCAGCTTCTGGATGCGATTTCCACGAATGTCACCTACTTTTACCGCGAGCCGAAGCACTTCGAAACCCTGACCTCCATTCTCCAGGATTGGGTCAACGAGGGGCAGACCCGCTTTCGCCTCTGGTGCGCAGCCTCCTCTACAGGGGAAGAACCTTACAGCCTCGCCCTGACCCTGGCCGAGACCCTGCCTTCCCTGCGGGATGCCAGGATTCTGGCCACGGATATCTCCAACACGGTCCTGGAGACTGCCAGAAAAGGAGAATACGAGGCCAAGAAGCTGGAAACGGTTTCCAGGAAGCTGATCGACAAACATTTTTCCCTTGTCCGGAACAAGGGGGCCAAGGTCTACCGAGTTCAGAAACAGATCAAAGAGATGATCCAATTCACCTGGCTCAACCTGTCCGCCCCACCATTTCCCATGAAAGGCCCCCTGGATGTGATTTTCTGCAGAAACGTGATGATCTATTTCGATAATGAAGTCAGACAGCGCCTCCTGGATGAAATGCACCGGCTGCTCAAGCCCGGAGGATACCTGATGGTCGGCCATGCCGAGAGTCTCTCCGGACTCATGAGCCAATTCAAATCGGTCAGACCTTCGGTTTACAAAAAAAGATAATCAAGGACGCATTCATGACACTGCTCGTAGTAGACATCGCCGACATGCAGATTTCAAACAACCCCGGCGACACTCTGATCACGTACTCCCTGGGTTCATGCCTGGGGGTGACCATCTACGATCCGGTCCTTCGCCTGGGGGGCATGATCCACTGCATGCTGCCTTCATCCAAAGTGGATAAAGAAAAGGCAAAATTGCGTCCCTCCATGTTTGTGGACACCGGTCTGCAGCTCATGCTCAGCAGGCTCTATGAATCCGGACTGCGCAAATCAAGGGCAGTAGTCAACGTGGCCGGAGGGGCCCAGGTACTGGACAGCCAGGGGGTATTCAAGATCGGGGAAAGAAATTTCACCGTGCTCCGCAAGGTTCTCTGGAAAAACGGACTTCTCATGCAGACCCAGGAAATCGGCGGCAACAAATCCCGGACCATCAGCCTGGCCATCGCAAACGGACGGTTCTCTATTAAATCAGGAGGGAAACTGGTGCATTATGACGTACCTTAAGCAAATCGAAGACCACATCGACCGTTTTCCAGAGATGCCGCCCCTGAGCCAGCAACTTTTGGGGTATCTTCATGATCCGCAGGTCGATTTCACTATTATCAAGGAGCTGGTCCAGTACGATCCCGGCTTGACGGCCAACATCCTCAAGCTTGCCAACTCCGTTCATTTCGGTGCCGCCGGGAAAGTCAGCTCCCTCCAGACAGCCCTGGCCCGCCTGGGAACCGAGAAGATCCTTGAACTGGTCCTCTCCCTGACAGTCTCTTCCAGACTGAAGGTGAGTCTACCCGGTTACGGACTCCAGGCCAAAGACCTTCTCCGGCATTCCATCTGGACAGCCGTAGCGGCCCAGGAACTGGCCAATCTCCTGAACATGAAACAGGTGGAAATGATCTTCACCGTAGGACTCCTGCACGACCTCGGCCTCCTGCTGCTGGACCCGTTCATCCAGACGGAGCGGCTCCGGTTCAACCAGGCCGTGGACGCCCCGGAAGCATCCTTTGAGCAGATAGAACAGGACATCCTCGGCCTTGATCATGCCCGGGCCGGAGGCATGATTTTGGCCAAGTGGCAATTGACCCCTGAAATCGTGGCCGGAGTTCAGGGACACCACCAACCGGAGCAGTCGACTCAGTATCAGGATCTCATATTTCTGATTCACCTGGCTGATATGCTTTCTCTGTCCGAAGGCATCGGTACCGGGGAGTATGGCCTGCAGCACAACGTCTCCCCACATACGGTCAAGGCCGTGGGCCTGAAAAAGAAACACCTGGAATACGTCGCCAGCAAGACCTTGGACAAGATGCAGGAACTGGAAAAGATCCTGTCCTAGTGACTTGCAAGAGGAATAAATTTTAACTCATAGAGCATGGTATATGGGATATAATGTATTAATTGTTGACGATTCAATGATTATTAGAAAAATGATCGCCAAGACCCTGAATATTTCAGACCTCGACATCAGTGGCTATCACTATGCTGAAAACGGCAAACAGGCCTTGAAACAGCTTGAGGACAACTGGATCGACATAGTCTTCGCCGACATCAACATGCCGGAAATGAATGGAGTCGAACTGATAGAGGAAATGGTCAAAGAAGATCTCCTGGCCTCGATCCCGGTGGTCATCATCTCCACCGAACGCAGCCGGGAAAGGATCGAGGCCCTCAAGGCCATGGGTATCCGGGCTTACCTTCAGAAACCTTTCATCCCTGAAGAGTTCACCCGGGTGGTCAAAGAGCTGCTTGTGTGAAAAGGATGACGGCTGGAAATCGAAAATTGTGAAACGAGGTTGTCATGAACAGGATCAAGGACGATAACGAACTGCTGTTACAGGTTTTTTCTTCGGTATTCGAAGGCTTCGCCTTCATGTTCGTGGAACAGGAAGAAGACCTTGAGGCCAAGGGGGGGGACTACTGTATCAAGGCCGGAATTGAGTTCAGGAGTCAGGACAAATCGGGATCTTTGGAAATCATCGCTCCGTTGGAACTATGCAGCGAACTGGCGGAAAACATCCTGGGAACCGAGATTGAAGAACTCCCCGAGGGAGCCGGAGAAAACGCCTTGAAAGAGGTGCTCAACGTATCCTGCGGCTATCTCCTGGCGGAAAAATTCGGCACTGAAGAAACTTTTGATCTCTCCATCCCGGAAACCAGCCCTGTTTCAAAAGAAACATGGGATCAGTCCCTCATGGACCGAAAACATGATATTTTTTCAGTGGATGATTCGCCGATGCTGGCCAGACTGGTCCTTACAACGTAAGGCATGAGCCCTGGGGATTCTGCAGGCCTTTTGCCCGGAACGAAATTATGATTAAAGTACTCATTGTCGATGATTCAGCCATTGTCCGGCAGGTCCTGTCCAAGGAACTGGACCGGGCCGACGACATACAAATCGTCGGCACGGCTCCCGACCCGTATGTTGCCAGGGACAAGATCGTCCAGCTCCGTCCGGATGTCGTCCTTTTGGATATAGAAATGCCCAGAATGGACGGCCTGACTTTTCTCAAAAAGCTGATGAAACACTACCCGCTTCCGGTGATCATCGTCTCGTCCCTGACCTCCAAAGGAGGAGAACTCGCCCTGGAAGCCATGAACGCCGGGGCTGTAGAGGTCATGTGCAAACCCGGCTCGGCCCTCTCGGTGAATGACATGTCCGTTTCCCTGATCGAAAAAATTCGGGCCGCAGCTTGGGCCAAGGTCAGTAAAACAGGGAGACAGAGACAGGAGACGACCCTGCAGACAGGGGTCAAGCTCTCCCAGTCCAGAATGACGAACACCGTCATCGCCATCGGCGCATCCACAGGCGGCACCCAGGCCATTCAGGAACTGCTCACGCAGATGCCGGGAGACTCGCCCGGCATCGTCATAGTGCAGCACATGCCCGAACAGTTTACTGCTTCCCTGGCCCAGAGACTGAACCAGATCTGTGAATTGGAAGTCCGGGAAGCCAGAAATAACGACTCAGTCATGCCGGGTATCGCCCTCATCGCTCCAGGCAATTACCATCTCCTGCTTAAACGCAGCGGAGCCCGCTTTTTTGTGCAGACCAAATCAGGACCGCTGGTCTGCGGACATCGGCCCAGCGTTGAGGTCCTCTTCAAATCCGTGGCCGGGGCAGCCGGTCGAAACGCCATCGGAGTCATCCTGACCGGAATGGGCAAGGACGGAGCCGCGGGGCTTTTAACCCTGCGCAACAACCAGGCCCGGACCATAGCCCAGGACGAACAGAGCTGCGTGGTCTTCGGCATGCCCAAAGAGGCGATCAGCCTGGGGGGAGCCCAAAATATCCTGCCCCTGCCCCACATACCGGAAAAAATCATCGAACTGGTCAACGCCAAACCGGAGGGACAATGACTGGCAACAACATATTGAAAACGAAACACTCTTTCAGGGGTATCGATCTCAATAGAATCAGAAATCGCAACGAGATCAGGGTAATCGATCAATTACCTGAAATTCTTAAAGAATATCCGGAAATTGAACCTCATGTCATCAACATTCAAGATATTTATGCCTTGACCCTCAATTTGCTGCCACCCAGGTATACCCAGCAAATGTCGATCGTTTTGCAGGAGCCTGTCTCTGACGAACAAATCCGTGAGGCCCTGCGCAAAGCCATCGAGAAAGTAAGCGCTCATCCGACAAAATAAAAGAGACCGCTTCAGGAAACACATGATGCTGCCCCAGAAAATCAAGAATCGCCTGGAATCCATTGAAAACCTCCCGACCCTGCCTCTGGTTATCGACCACCTCGGCCGAGCCTTGGGAGATCCCGAGGCTGATATAGACCAGGTTGTGGGAATCATTGAAGACGACCCGGCCATCATGGCCCGCATCATGAAAGTCGTGAACTCTTCATTCTATCTCGGCGTCAGGAAGGTCACCTCCCTCAAGTCGGCCATAGTCAAGCTCGGCTTTCAAACCGTGAACAATATTGCCATGTCGGCAGCCGTCTTTTCAACCTTTCCGCCGACTTCAAGGCATTTGTTCAACCGGACCGAATTCTGGCGGCACTGCATCTACACAGGCATCACTGCAGAAATTCTTTCTGCCTGTTTAGACCGGCCCACGGATCAGGGCCCAAGCCAAGACGTGTTGCATCTCTGCGGTCTTTTGCACGACATCGGAAAAATTGTCTTTGCACAGTTTTTTCACGACCAATTTCTTGCGGCCCTGAAAGTAAGCCAAGAAGAGCTGATCCCCTTGTCCGCCGCAGAGACCAGAGTCCTGGGGGTGGACCATGCCCAGGCCGGGGCCTGGTTGGGACAAAGGTGGAATCTCTCTGAACAGCTCCTCGAGGTCATCCGCTGGCATCATAGTCCGGAAAAGGCCACAGTAGAGCACCGGGAACTGGTCACCATCTGTTCCCTTGCCGACAGGGAAGTGAACAAAAACAGACTTGGAAACAGCGGCAATGCATTCGAGCAGATCCATCAGAAAGAATTCGATCAAGAATTCAAACTGGACAAGGACACCCTTTTCCGTGTAATGATTCGGGTTGAAGAAGAATCAGCCAAATCCAGCCTCCTGATGTCCTTTATCTGAATTTGTAAATATTTCAATTCCACAGTATGGATCATCTGTATCATGAAACCCTGACCAAAATTGTCATCGACAATTTCCGTTTCAAGGTTACCTGGAGTGCCGCCAGCGAAGAGTGCTGCATCCTCTGGGTAAGGGATACAGACACTATGCGGCAGTACGAGGCCCTGGGTCGTTTCAGCCGCTTTGACAAAAGAGACATCCTCGAATTTGTGGTCCGCTATGTTACAAATTTTACACTCAGGGAAGAGATCAGCAAAAGAAGGTTTGCCCTGTACATTGAAAACCTCTCTCCAACATTCTTTGAAGAAATCCAAAAACTCAACTACCAGGACAAGGTGACGGCTTTCCGGAACCTTTTCAATTTGGATTCGGTGCTCGATGAGGCAGCAAATTTGAGGTGGAAGCGACGCTGCATGGCCAAGCGTTTTCACCCTGATAAGGGAGGAGACAAGACAACAATGGCTTTGATCAATGAAGGATACGAACTCTTGAAACCGAAGTAAGCAACCCCTTGTATAGACTTTTAGATTTTGGATTTTCGATTTTCGATTGTTAAGACAAAGAATAAGAGCTGGTTATCTGGCATAAACCCAAAAATTTTTCTTAAAGCCAATAGGACGCATGGCCCACATAAGCACCAGCAAGATTGTCCCGGGCATGATTATCAGCCGGGACGTCAAAGATCAGCAGGGACGCCTTCTAGCGCCTTCTGGTCAGGAAATCACCACAAAACTGATCCGGATCTTCAAGATCTGGGGGATTGGGGAAATCCAGATCAATAATGTGGCCGAGCCTGGAAAAGAGGCTGGTGACGATTTTTCTCCGCCCGGAGATATTCTTAAAAAATCCGAAGAGCTCACCAGATACAGATTCCAATACAACGATCTGAATGATCCTTTTGTCTTTGAACTCTTCCGGATCAGCAGCCTGAGAAAGGCGCATCAGCTATGGAAAAAACCTGAAAGCAACCCTCTGGACAGCTATCGGGAATTCGAGCAGGCCCCCCTCCAGGTCCGGACAAGAAGCAAAAGAATCAACCCTGAGCACCTTATCCAAAAGACCCTTCATTTGGGGACGATACCCGATATCTACTACAAAACCATTGCTGCCATCAACAACCCTGAAGCTTCCCTGAACGATATCGCCGGCATCGTCAGCAAGGACGTCACCTTGTCGGCCAAGGTCCTGCAACTGGTCAACAGCAGCTTTTACAGCCTCAAACAAAAGGTTGACACCTTGACCTGGGCTCTGGCCCTGGTCGGCACCAACCAGTTGATGACCATTGTCAGCGGCGTTTCCGCAGTCTCCCTCTTTAAGAACATTCCCTCCCAGCTCTTGAACATGGTCTCTTTCTGGGAACACAGCATAGCCTGCGGCACAGCGGCCAGGCTCTTGTCCAGCTATTATCCGAGACAAATGGATGCTGAACGATTTTTCGTGGCCGGTCTGCTCCACGATATCGGGCGCCTGATCCTGATCCAGAATCTGCCCAAGGAGTACCTGGGCCTCTTTCAACAGGTGCGCAAGGAAGAGATCTTTCTGTTCACCGCAGAGACGAACACCTTCGGCCTGGACCATTCCCAGATAGGGGCTCATCTGGCCAATCAATGGAACCTCCCGGAGAGCCTGGGGAAAATGATCAAACATCACCATTTTCCAGGCCTGGACGGCTCCCTGGCGGAAACGTCGATCGTCAACCTGGCCGACGTTATCGTCAATGCCCTGGAGATTGGAAACAGCGGCGAATACTTTGTCCCGATCATCGAACCCCATGTCCGCCAAGGACTTAAACTCGACAAAGAGATCCTGCAACCGCTGATCAACGAGGTAGACAACCAGCTCGAAGACATATTCGAAATTATTTATGGAATTCCTGACTAAAGAAATCGACCCGAATCAGTATGAACGCCTGGAAGAGGTTGTCCAATATTCCCAGGAAGCACTGGAACTCTGCGCCTCCCTGGGAGACTATCAGACCTCCCTGACCAAGTTCAAAAACAGAAAAGACATTTTTGAACGGGCCGTCCAGGGTCTCAAACAGCTCCTGCCCATATCCTTTTACGCCTTTTATGCAGTCGACGGATCGACTTCGGACATCGAGCTCGAGCATTGCGACCGGCCCGAATGGGAATCCATGATCGAGGAAACGGTCGATCATTTGATTGAAAAAGGGATGGTGGCTCTGGCCTTCCGGGAAAAAAGGACCCTGACCTCCCGGTCCAGGGACGGCAAATACAATCTCCTGCTTCACGCCCTGGCCACCACGTCCAAGACCTATGGGATATTCATCTGCTTTTTGGAGAAAAAGCCCTTTGAACAGTACATCGTCGACAAAATAACCACCATAATCATAAAATCAACCTGTTATGCATTAGAAAACTTTGAACTCTACCAACTGATAGATCAGAAGAACGAAGAATTGATCGACAAAAACGCTCAGCTCTCGAAATCGGAAATCATCTACAGAAACACCTTTGAAAACACCGGCAATCCAACCCTGGTCGTTGATTCCCAGGGGGAGATCGTCTATTCGAACACTGAATTCCTCCAATTCTCCGGGTATACCCGGAAGCAGTTGATCGGCAGGAAAAAAATTTCCGACTTCATCATCCAAGATCCCCAATTCAGTTTTCCGAGGCTCCTGTCAAGTGCAAAAAGAGATCCCCGGGGAAAACCCACTGAGTATACCTTCGAAAACCAGGCAAACCAGAGAAAAACGGTCTTTTTGAAAATCTCCGCCCTGGGCCTCGATGATCAATACATCATCTCGCTCACTGATGTGACCACCCTCAAGGAGGTTGAAAAAAAACTCCACTTCCAGGCTTTTCACGACCCCCTCACCAACTTGCCGAACCGGCTGCTCCTGCAGGGCAGGCTCGCGCAAGCGATTAAAAAAAAGAAACGGCACCAGAACTTCAACTATGCCGTTATCTTCATCGATCTGGACCGGTTCAAGACCATCAACGATACCCTGGGACATCACTACGGGGATCAGCTGCTTATTCAAGCCGCCCAGAAAATCTCAAAATCCATTCGTGAAATGGACACCCTGGCCAGATTTGGCGGTGACGAATTCGTGATTCTGCTCGATGATATCCAGGGCAGTCAAGACTGCGAACGGGTCTCGAAAAGAATTCTGGAAGAATTTCAAACACCCATGGAACTCGACAACAATGAAATTTTTATGACCATGAGCATGGGCATCCTGATCAGCACCGAGCAACAGATAGAACAGACGGACGTGATCCGGCTGGCAGACATGAGCATGTATGAGGCCAAGAAAAAGGGCCGCAACAAGATCATCTATTTCCATGAAATAGAAGACAAGGACATCGAGCGAAAGCTCCTTCTGGAAAACCACTTACAAAAAGGCATCCAGAATGGGGAGTTTTTCGTCCAATACCAGCCCTTGATCAATCTGGACACCAATCAGCTCTACGGCGTAGAAACCCTTGTCCGCTGGCAGCATCCCGAACTCGGCATCATCCCTCCCAACAGCTTCATTCCCATTGCCGAAGAAACCGGACTGATCATCCCATTGGGACAAAAAATATTCGAGCTTGCCTTCAGCGACTACGCCCAGTGGATGTCCCGCTTCTCCCGGTTAGACAAGCTCTATTTGAGTATCAATCTTTCGGTCAAGCAACTGCTTGAAAACGACTTTGTCGAAAATATCAGGAAAATGGCGGCCAAGGCCCGATTGCCTCTTGAAAACGTCAACCTCGAAATTACCGAAAGCATCTTTATCGACGACTCGGGTCAAGCTTTGCAAACAATAAACGATCTCAAAGGATTAGGCATATCCATTTCCATAGATGATTTCGGCACCGGATACTCATCCCTGAAGTACTTGAACCAATTTTCCATCGACCTCGTGAAGATAGACAAGCTCCTGGTCAAAAACATCAACAGTGATCAGACCAATTTCAACATCGTGACCTCGATGCTGGAGTTATGTTCGAAACTGGATATCAAGGTAGTGGCCGAAGGGATTGAAGACTTCCAGCAGCTGGCCAGGCTGAAGACGATGAGGTGCCACCTCGGACAGGGTTTCTACTTTGCCCCGCCCCAGAACAAAAAACGGATCGAGGAACTATACTTACGGTCGGCATAAATTCAGGTTCATCCAGTTTTTGCGTACTTTCAGTTCTTCAGATGCCTCATTCTCTTGTCCGTCATTCCGGCCTCCGCCGGAATGACGGAATTAACCCAGAGAACGCGACAAGTTTGTACTTTTTCTTCTTTTCCAGCCCTTCAAACCCATCTGAAATCGGGATCAGTATACCAAGAACAGATCCGCCAGCACCCCCAGACAGAGCACCAGGGCTATCACGCCGTTCAGGGTAAAAAAAGCCAGATTGACACGGCTCATGTCATCTGCGGAAACCAGTCTGTGCTCGAAGAGCAGGAGGGCGCTGACCAGAAACCAGATCACGAAATACACTCCCCCGAGGGAAGCGGTCCAGCCGGCCAGCAGGAAGAACAGGGAAGCCAGCAGGTGGGAAAGAGTAGACAAATGCAGGGAACCTGGAAGATCCAGACAGGCCGGGGCCGACTTCAAACCCAGACTGCGATCGAAGTCCCGGTCCTGACAGGAGTAGAGGATATCAAATCCGGCCACCCAGAAGAGGACCCCGAAAAAAAACATGACCGCCGGAAGGGCCAATCTCGGCTCATAGGCCAGCCAGCCGCCTACCGGGGCCAAGCCAAGGACCGAACCCAGCCAGAAATGGCAGAGCCAGGTCAATTTTTTACTGTAGCTATAGAGTCCGGACCAGATCAGGGCCAACGGGGATAGCAGCAGGCAGGTCTGGTTCAGGCCGGCACAGCTCAGCACGAAAACAATGCCCATGGCCAGGGTAAGGCTCCAGGCTTGAGCCACGGACATTTCCCCGGTCACAAGGGGACGTTTACTGGTTCTTGGATTCCGGGCGTCAATCCTTCGGTCCAGAAGCCGATTGACCCCCATGGCAAAAGACCTGATGGCCACCATGGCCAGACCCACCAATAGCAGCCTGTCCCAGCCGGGCCATCCGCCTGCGGCCAGAAACAATCCAATCAGGGCAAAGGGCAGGGCAAAGATCGAATGCTCGATCTTGACCATGCGGCAATAGGTCTTCAGCATCTATACTTACGCTCGTCATAAATTGAGGTTCTTGCTATTCGAAAGTCCTGGTAGTCGATGCTCTAATTTTCAGCAACATTGCAATTTATTTCTCTCGTAAGTATCTATAATTTACGCCAACTTCTGATAAAATTCATTTTACAGTAATCATTCAGCAACCTTCGATCCTTTAATCCTGCTCCAGGACCTCGGCCTTTAAAAACTTACGCTTGCCGCATTTCAAGACATGCTCGCCAGCCGACAACACATGAGCAGGATCCGTGATCTTTTGGCCGTCTCTGGTTACCGCCCCCTGATTGCACAACCGCTTGGCTTCTCCTTTTGACTTGAAGAGTCCGGAAAGGGCCATAACCTCGAGAATCGAGTTCTGATCCCCTGATTTCACCCTGACCACCGGAATATCCTCTGGCAGTTCCTGCCCGGAAAAGACCCGGTTGAATTCTTCCCTGGCCCGCCTGGCCGCCACCTGGCTGTGAAAACGGCCGGTGATTTCCAGGGCCAGCTCCTCCTTGACCGCTTTGGGGTGCAGCCTGCCGTCCTGAATGCCCTGTTGGAGTCCTTCGATTTCCTGTAGACTCTTGTCCGAGATGAGCTCGTAGTACCGGAACATGAGCTCGTCTGAAACAGACATGAGTTTGCCATACATCTCCTGGGGGGGCTCTTCAATGGCCACGTAATTTCCCAGGGATTTGCTCATCTTCTGTACACCGTCCAAGCCTTCCAGAATGGGCATGGTCAGAATGACCTGGGGCTCGAGCCCTTCCTGCCTCTGCAGAGTGCGGCCGACTAAGAGGTTGAACTTCTGGTCGGTGCCACCGAGTTCTACATCCGCCTTCATGGCTATGGAGTCGTAGCCCTGGGCCAGGGGATAGAGGAACTCATGGATGGAAATGGGCTGCTTGTTGACAAAGCGCTTGTGAAAGTCGTCCCTCTCCAGCATCCTGGCCACGGTATACTTCGAGCAGAGCTGAACAAAGTCGTAGGCCGTGAATGTTTCCATCCAGGTCGAGTTGAAAAGTATCTCGGTCTTCTCCGGGTCCAGGATTCGAAAAATCTGTTTCTTGTAGGTCTCGGCGTTCTGAAGCACCTCTTCTCTGGTCAAGGCTTTTCTGGTTTCGGATTTCCCGCTGGGATCCCCGATCAGTCCCGTAAAATCACCTATCAAAAAGAGGACCGTATGCCCGAGGACCTGAAAATGCCTCAGTTTCTGGATAAGGACCGTATGTCCGAGGTGCAGATCCGGAGCGGTGGGATCGAATCCGGCCTTGACGCGCAAGGGAACCCCGCGTTTGAGTTTGGAAATGAGCTCCTGTTCATCTATGATCTCCTCGCTCCCCCGCCTGATCAACTCGAGACTTTCCTCTAGATCGTACTGCATCGAATCTTCCACCTTTCTCAATTAACAATTAAAAAGGCCCTTGCGCTTCCCAGGCCTGGATGTTCAGTGTCCTTCCACTTTGTGCGTCGATTTCCAGAAGCGCCCCCTGGAGCTTGACTTCTCCTCCGGCCAGGACGAAGCGTTGCGGTAGTCCCTGCACAAAGCCGCGCTGGACCGTTTCCGGGTCCATCCCTAAAACCGAGTGACTGGGGCCGCACATGCCGAGGTCGGTGATATACCCGGTCCCGCCGCTCAGGATCTGGGCATCTCCGGTCTGGACATGGGTATGGGTTCCCAGCAGAGCACTGACCCTGCCTGCGAGATAATAGCCAAGGGCCTTTTTTTCCGAGGTGGCTTCGGCGTGGAAATCGACCAGGACGATGTCCGCCTCCTGCTTCAGGGTCTCGAGAATGCTCCCGGCAGTCCGGAAAGGACAGTCAACCGGCGACATGAAGACCCGGCCCAGGAGGTTGATCACCCCGACCCGAAGCCCAGCGATCGAAAAGAGATTGTAACCTCTTCCAGGGGCTTCCGGGGGATAATTGGCCGGCCTGAGCAGCCAACTGCTTTCATTGAGAAAATTGTATATTTCCTTGTGCTTCCAGATATGATTCCCGGAGGTCAGGACGTCAATGCCTGCATTATGCAGTTCAGAGGCGTTCTTCGGGACCAGGCCCAACCCTCCGGAAGCATTCTCCACATTAGCCAGGATCAGATCCAGGTCCAAGTCCTGTCGCAAGCGGCCGATATTCTCCGATACCGCTTTTCGGGCCTGTTTCCCGACGATATCACCTAAAAATAGGATGCGCATGCAGTTTATTTCGCATAGTGGACAGCCCGTTTTTCCCGAATACAGGTCACCTTGATCTGCCCCGGGTAGGTCAATTTTTCTTCCACCGCTTTGGCGATGTCCCGGCTGATGGTGTAGGTCTCGTCTTCACTGACCTTGTTGCAGTCGACCATCACCCGGAGTTCCCGGCCGGCCTGAATGGCGAAGACCTTGCCCACCCCTTTGAAATTTACGGCAACGTTTTCCAGGTCTTCAAGCCGCTTGACGTAATTTTCCAAGAGTTCTTTTCTGGCCCCGGGTCTGGCTCCGGACAGACTGTCCGCGGCCTGGACCAGGACGGCCAGGACAGAAGCCGGCTGCACATCTTCATGATGAGCGGCGATGGCGTGAATAATCTCCTTCGACTCGTTGTATTTTTTGGCCAGATCCGCACCGATGACCGCATGCGGCCCTTCGACCTCATGATCAACGGCCTTGCCGATGTCGTGAAGTAAACCGGCCCGTTTTGCCTTTTTTTCATCCATCTTCAGCTCCGCGGCCATTATCCCGCAAAGCGAGGAGACTTCCAGGGAATGGTGGAGCACGTTCTGGGAAAAACTGGTCCTGTAATACAACTGCCCGAGCAAGCGGACCAACTCCGGATGAATGCCGTGGACTCCGACATCAAAGGTGGCCTGTTCTCCCTTTTCCCGGAGTTTGACCTCCATTTCCTTGTCCACCTTCTTGACCACATCCTCGATCCTGGCCGGATGGATCCTGCCGTCTCCGATGAGTCTTTCCAGAACCTGCTTGGCCTTTTCCCTGCGCAGGGGACTGTGGGCGGATATAACCACTGTCTCCGGGGTGTCGTCGACAATGAAATCCACCCCGGTGGCTGCTTCCAGGGACCTGATATTCCGGCCTTCTCTGCCGATGATCCGGCCTTTCATGTCTTCACTCGGCAACTCCACGGCCGATACCGAATATTCCGAGACATGATCCCCGGCATAGCGTTGAATAGCGGTTGCCAGCACCTCCCTGGACTTTCTGTCGGCGCTCTCTTTGGCTTCCATCTCGATCTGCCGGATCATTCTCGCGGCTTCATGCCGGGTTTTGCTTTCAATATCGGCGAATAAACTTTTCTTGGCCTCTTCAGCGGTCAGACCGGAAATTTCTTGCAGTTTCTGCTCCTGTTCAGCCAGAATATGCTGACACTGTTTTTCCTTTTTTTCCAATTCCCGTTCAGATTTGGCCAACCGCTTTTCCCAGTCGACCAGATCACTATCCTTTTTTGCGGCTCTTTCCTGCTTTTCTTCCAAGCGCTCTTCTTTTTGCTGCAGCCTGTCTTCCTGTTTCTTGACAATATTTTCCCGGCTTCTGATCTCCTGCTCCATTCCCCTTTTTTGTTTCTGCAGTTCCTCCTGTCCTTGAAGCAGCAACTCTTTCTTTTCGGCCCTGGCTTCCTTTTCGGCGTTCTCAATGATTTTTCTGGCCTGGCTGTTGGCCTCCGCCATTTTCCTGCCGGTTAAAAACTGCAGCAGGACATATCCAGCCACCAGTCCCACCAAGACTCCGGATAGGGCCACTAATAGCATCTCCATGTAGGTTTTCTCCTTTATGTCCTCAAACCACTACTAATGGTCTGTTTAAAAAAATAGGGCATCCGCAATGAGTGGATACAAACGGACAGGAGAAGGAAAGACGGGTACTGAAGGTGGTGTCGTGCAAGGCCGGCTCGTCCGGCGCAATGCAGAACAAGAGACAATTCCCGATAACGTGCCGTGATGTCTCCAGTCTGTAAAACGTAGGGTCGTCGCTTTCTATCCGGTCCACGTCGTCGATCCGGGAGTTGTCTTAAGGACTAGACCCCGGGGATAAGTGTTGGAGGCACTTTTGAACCTGGTAATACCAGGTGGGTGTCTCTGACAACCATCAGGTTTCCTGGTCTGGCCAGGCTTACACAACAGGTTAGAAGAAGAGACTCCCTATTTTGAGGTGTTGGCTCAAAAATGAAACCTGCAATCACTAAAACCCCCAGGGGATAGCCCAATATTGAAACATACCGGACTCAGTTAGTCGCGTCATCTATCACTTGCAAAAGCTGATCGATTTTTTCCTCGGTACTGCCCAGCCGCTGATTCGTCTGAATCAGCTCATCTGCCAGGCTAAGGGCGACCAGAATAAGCAGTTTTTCATTGCTTAACCTGGAGCCTCGATCGTTTAGACCATCGTAACGATCCTTTATCAGCCTTTCAGCTTCTCTGATCCGTTCATCATCCGCATTTGTCTTGAACGAAACCTCCTGCCCCAGGAGATTCAGTCTGTAGCTCGCCATTGATTACTTTATATCTATCTCCTGGATTTTTTGCAAGAGGTTATCCAACCTCTGGACAACTTTTTCCTTGGCCTGCTGCTCCTGCCGCAGCTTTTTCCTGAGTTCCTCGTTTTCAGCTTCGAGTTCCTTGAGCCGCTGCACCAGGCCGAGAATTTTTTGTTCAAATTTTTCGATTATTTCCATCACGTCTCCGGAGTCTTCTCCGACATCTCTTCAACAAATCCGATTTGTGCCTTGAAATTGGAGGTCCAATGGCACCAACCGCATATCCGCTCTCTGGAGACAGTCACGCAACTTCCAGGGACTCGTCCTCAATCCTTTCCGTCCTCTCTTGTCTTTTTGCGGACCAGATGTTTCTGCCTGGCCCTGGTCACGGCCAGGGTTTCCTCGGGGACATCCCTGGTCACGACGGATCCGGCCCCGATCAGACTGTTCTCTCCGACTTTGACCGGCGCCACCAGGGCGGTGTTGCTCCCGATAAAGGACTGCTTCCCAACATGGGTCAGGTGTTTGTTTCGCCCGTCGTAATTGCAGGTGATAGTTCCGGCGCCGACATTGACCTCTTCTCCCAGGTAGGCATCGCCTATGTAACTCAAATGATTGACCTTGCAGCCCTTATCCAGGACAGCTTTTTTGATTTCCACAAAATTCCCGGCCCTGGCTTCCGCCTTCAGTTCAGCTCCCGGCCTCAGCCTGGCAAAAGGACCGACCCTGCAGTTTTGTCCCACCCGCACCCCTTCCAGATGGGAAAAGTTTCTGACCCAGGCTCCCGGACCGAGGCGGCTGTCCTTGATCCAGACATGAGAATCCAGCCTGGTGCCCCGCTGGACGTAGCTTTGACCATGGAGTTCGAGTGGACCGGTGATCTCCACCCCGGGATCAATGACCACTGTGGGTGCGATTCTGACCTGATCGGGATTATGAACGACCACTCCCCTGTCCAGCCAGTGTTCGACCAGTTCCTGCCTGATGATCTCTTCGCTTTGGACCAGTTCCCGGGGGCTGTTCACGCCGAGAAAGTGTTGATCCGCCCCCCCCTTGACCGCCGCCACATTCTTCCGGTCCCGGACCAGGAGATCGACCAGTTGGGTGATATAATACTCAGCCTGCTGATTGTTATTGGTTAACTTTTTGACATAGGGTTCGATTCCGGCCAGATTCAGACAGTAGATCCCGCTGTTGACCTCCTGGATCATCATGAGCTGATCGTTGCCCGCGATATCCTTTTCTTCCAGGATCGAGAGGACCCGGCCTTCTTTATCCCTGTGCACGCGGCCATAGCCTGACGGCTGATCAAGCTCCAGGGTCAAAAAACCCAGCAAGGCCTGCTGCCGCCGGGTTTCAAGAATCAAGGACGCCAGGGGCTCAGGCTTGATCAGGGGGACATCACCATTGACCACCAGACACCAGGGGGAAGCGTGCCTGGACAAGGCCTCCAGGGAGCACTGCAGAGCATGCCCGGTCCCCAGTTGCTCGTTTTGCACGATAAACCCGGCGGCCCGATCCTGAAACAAGTCATGAACCAATTCCTGTTTGTAGCCGACCACGGTGTTGATTTTTTCCGATTCAAACAGGCGGTCCATTGTGCGATAGACATACCAGAGCATCGGGGTTTCCAGCAAGGTCTGCAGGACCTTCGGGGAATCCGACTGCATCCTGGTCCCTTTCCCGGCGGCCAGGATCAATCCGCACACGTCCTGAAACGGGACGCTCTCACGATCGTTTCTCTGGATTTCAGACATATTCGCAATACTTCCTGAACAATTGGTTCAAAGGCAGATATAAGCCGCAATTTCAGAACTCTTTGCCGTTTTCTAAAATTTGGAACATTATTTGGACAAGTGTCTCTTTTTGGTTAAATTCGAAGCACGAAATCCGAAATTCGAAACAAGCACGAAATTCAAATTCTCGAATGACAAAAACTAAGATTCAAAAAATGCAGCATAAAAGCAATTAGTTGTCGATTCTTTTTTCTTAGTTTTGAATTTTGAATTTTTGTCATTTGAAGTTTGTTTCGAATTTCGTGCTTCGAATTTATCATAACTGATATTTGTCCAAAAAAAATATCCAAAATTTGGAGTACGGGAAAAAGCTCTAAATGTACGCCAACTTTTTGTATAACGTCATCACCTTCAACTTGCAAGCAACAAAAAAAGCAGACCAAAGGATCTGCTTTTTTTGAGTTATACTATGTCAACTTCTGGTAACCGATAAGCGAGGCAACCGCCACCAGGAGAAGATGATATCGCGTTGGATCACGTAGCCTTTTCTTTGGCGGATATCCTTTGAATCGCCCGTCTGAGTGCAACCTCGGCCCGGGTATAATCGATTTTGTCCTTTTGCCGGGCCAGTCTCTCCTCAGCCCTTTCCTTGGCTTTCTTGGCCCTGGTCAGGTCGATGTCCTCGACCTTTTCCGCGCTCTCAGCCAGAATGGTCAAGGAATCGGGCGAGACTTCGGCAAATCCCCCGGAGACAAAGACATACCTTACTGACCCGTCCTTGCGGTAATACAGGGAACCGATCGCCAGAGCGGAGAGAAAGGGGATGTGATTGGAGAGCACACCGAACTGACCCTGCACACCAGGGACCCCGACATAATCCACCTCTTCACTCAGAATCAGCTGATCCGGAGTGACGATCTCAAACTTGATTGTATTGGCCATAATTCATTCCCGGGGTTATTGGTTGGCCCGTTCAACGGCCTCTTCAATGGTACCGACCATGTAAAAAGCCGATTCCGGCAAGGCATCATGCTTGCCTTCCAGGATCTCCTTAAAGGCCTTGATGGTGTCTTCAGTCTTGACATAGGCCCCCGGGGTCCCGGTGAACTGCTCCGCCACATGGAAGGGCTGCGACAGAAAGCGCTGGATCTTCCTGGCCCGACCCACGGTGAGTTTGTCTTCATCCGAGAGTTCCTCCATCCCCAGAATGGCAATGATGTCCTGAAGCTCCTTGTACTTCTGCAGGATCTGCTGGACCTGTCTTGCGGTATTGTAATGCTCCAGACCAAGAACATTGGGATCCAGAATGCGGGAGGTTGAATCCAGAGGATCCACCGCCGGATAAATTCCCAGCTCGGCGATCTGCCTGGAAAGGACCAAAGTCCCGTCCAGATGTGAGAAGGTGGTCGCCGGAGCAGGGTCGGTCAAGTCGTCGGCCGGGACGTAAATGGCCTGGACCGAAGTGATCGAGCCCTTGTCCGTGGAGGTGATCCGTTCCTGGAGTTCGCCGAGGTCGGTGCCCAGGGTCGGCTGATAGCCCACCGCGGACGGCATGCGTCCGAGCAGGGCCGAGACTTCCATGTTGGCCTGGGTGAAGCGGAAAATATTATCGATGAACAAGAGGACGTCCTCGTTTTGTTCATCACGGAAATACTCGGCTTCAGCCAGAGCGGTCAGGGCTACCCGGGCCCGGGCTCCCGGCGGTTCGTTCATCTGGCCGTAGACCAGGGAGGCGTTGGGCAGAACCCCGGCCTCTTTCATCTCCAGGTAGAGATCGTTCCCTTCCCTGGTCCGTTCGCCGACACCGGCAAAGACCGACTTCCCGCCGTGCTGCTTGGCGATATTGTTGATCATCTCCATGAGAATGACCGTCTTGCCCACGCCGGCCCCGCCGAACAGCCCCATCTTGCCGCCTTTGGGAAAGGGAATGAGCAGGTCGATAACCTTGACCCCCGTTTCCAGAAGTTCGACGTCGGTCGACTGCTCCACAAAGGAGGGAGCCGGCCGGTGGATTGGATAGGTGTTTTCGGAATCGACCGGACCGAGTTCATCGACCGGGCGGCCGACCACATTCAAGATCCGACCCAGGGCCGGATCACCCACCGGGACCCTAATGGGATGGCCGGTGTCCACACACTCCATGCCCCGGACCAGGCCTTCGGTGGCGTCCATAGCCACGCAGCGGACCACATTGTCCCCCAATTGCTGGGCCACTTCGACCACCAGCTCTTCTTCGGCCGACCTGTTCGGGTCCTTGACCCGGACTGCGTTCAAGATGCTGGGCAGCTGCCCCTCTGGAAACACTATATCCAGGGTGGCACCGATCACTTGGGATATCTTACCTATTTTCTCACTCATTACGGCCCCCTTTTACCCTTTTAAAGCTTCAGCACCGCCGACGATATCCAAAAGTTCGGCAGTAATGGCTGCTTGTCTGGCTTTGTTATACGCTAAGGTCAGATTGGTAATCATATCATCACAGTTGTTGCTGGCATTGTCCATGGCGCTCATCCGGGCCGCATGCTCGCTGGCCGAGGTTTCCAGGAGTCCCCTGTAGACCTGGACCTTGATAAACCTGGGGAGCAGTTCGGACAAAATGCCCTCCACAGAAGGTTCATACATGAACTGGGCGACGCCCCCCTCCTGCGGTTCAGCCTCCTCCGGACTGACCGGGAGGAGCTTCAAAACGTTGGGTTCCTGCTTGGCCACACTGACAAAACGTCCGAAGACCAGGTGGACTTCATCCACCTCCTCTGCCTGATAGGCCCGGATCAATTCACTGCCAAGCTCATTGGCCAGGGAAAAATCAAACCCGTCCATGCAGTCCTGGTATCTCTTCACCAGGTCGTATCGACTCTTGCGGCCGGCATTCACGGCCTTTTTGCCGACCGAGTAGAACTTGACGGATTGTCCCTGATCTTTCTTGGCTGCGGCCAGTCTCATGGCCTCGTTGATCAAGTTGGTGTTAAAGGCCCCGCACAACCCCCGGTCGGAAGTGATGAGCATGATTCCGGTCGTCTTGACCTCTTCCCTGATTTCCAGCAGGGGGTGGACACCGGATTCGGCCCCTGCAGCCATCTCACCCATCAGGCCGTAATATTTCTCGGCATACGGCCGGAAGCGCTCGATCCTGGTCTGGGCCTTGCGCAGCTTGGCCGAGGCCACCATATTCATGGCCTTGGTGATCTGCTTGGTCTTTT
>JAIPER010000008.1 GCA_021737115.1 Desulfohalobiaceae bacterium | reverse complement strand
CAAGCTTCTTTCTTGATTTCCGGGAGCAGCTCCGGGGTGAACCGCAGGCAATCAACGGCATCATCCAGGCGGTCCGCAATTTTTTCAATTTTCTGGTGCGAATCGGTTATTGCCAGTCCAACCCTCTGCAGGATCTGCCATACAAAAAAGAAAGGTCTTTTGTTCCCTTTCTCTTTGCACCAGAGGATGTCGAGCGCCTCCTGCAGGCCCTAGAGCAGAAAATCCGCAAGACAGAGCCCCATTTCCTCACGGACCTGGGAGTCTATACCGCAATTCTGCTCCAGGCCAGATGCGGACTGCGCATCTCCGAACCTTTGAGGCTCTTGTGCACTCACTACGATCCCAGACACGGCACCCTATCCATTGAAAAAACCAAATTCCACAAGGACCGCTTGCTGCCTCTGCCCCAAGATGCACAGGTAGCCTTGAACAACTATCTGTCGGTCCGAGGCGGGTTGAGAAAAGACACGCCCTACCTCTTGGCTGGCCCCAGAAAAGGCCTGCACAATATGCAGATCTACAATGCTTTTCATCAGGCCGTCCAGGAGATCGGACTGCAATCTCCCCGCCGGGTCATCGGAAATACGGTCTTTGGCCGTCCCACGCCCCACTGTCTGAGGCATTCCTTTGCTGTGAATACCTTAAAGGCTATGCAGGCCAGGGGAAAAGACCCTCAGAAGGCTTTGCCGGTCCTGGCCGCCTATATGGGGCACACCAAATACCGCTATACAGCAGTGTATCTCAAAGTCTTGGATGCCGAGCACCGAAAGGGATTTGCCGACTTCGCCCTCTCACATCAGGAGGAACTGTGAAATTAAGCGACTGTTTGCACCAGTACTTTGATCACTATCTGCCTCGAATCAAAGGGGCCAGTCCGAACACCATCACGGCTTACCGGGAGACCTTCAGCCTGTTTCTTCCCTATGCAGCAAAGAAGCTCTCCCTGAACACACGATCTCTGGAGATCGAACATTTGAGCCCCCGATTGATCCTTGATTTTCTGGATTTCCTTGAGACCAAGCGGAACAACTCGGCCAGAACCCGGGGACACCGACTGGCTGTCTTCAAATCCCTGGCCAAAATGATCCGTTTTCTCTACCCGGAACAGGCCGAACTGGCCGAACTGGCCGAGAGAATCCTTGCTCTTCCCCAGAAACGGTTCCAGAAGACGCTCCTTGGCTACCTGAACCATGAGGAGATCATGCAGGTCCTTGCCGCCATCGACCTCAAAAGATCCGGAGGGTTCAGGGACTACGTGATTTTGCACCTGCTCTATGACTCCGGGGCCAGGGCAGAGGAGATAGCCACCTTGCACCTTGATTACTTCGATTCGGAAAACAAGACACTGGCCATCCTGGGAAAAGGCAATCGGTTCCGACAAATAAGTCTCTGGCCCAAGACGGTGGAGTTGCTTTCACACTACCTCAAGATCTACCGTCCAGTAGCCAAACCCCTGCATCAGCAGTACCTCTTTCTCAATCAACGCAGACATGGCTATACCCGGCACGGGATATACCGGCTCTGTCACAAGCATCTCTCCCGGGTTCTGCCGCCGGCCAAGCTGAAAACCTTGAATCCCGCTCACTGTTTTCGCCATTCCTGCGCCATCAACTTGCTTGCTTCCGGGGTCAGTATCACGGATATCAAGAATCATCTCGGCCATGAAAACCTGCAGTCGACCATGGTCTATCTGCAGCTGAATCTTAACCGCAAACGGGAATTGCAAAAGAAGTTCATTGAATACACACAAAACCAGACCAAGGATCACAAACTGGATCAGTTGCTGGACTGGGAAAACGAGCAGGAGACCCTGGCCTGGCTTGACACTCTCTAAGACCGGGCTTTATCCTGACTCAGTGTGGATAGGAGTGTGCATGTGGCCGGAAAATTATGTTGCAAGCGAAAACTTTTTATGTTGCTTGATGCGTCAACACCCTGTTTTTTATGATCATACAAATGGTGAGCATAATCTTCCCTATCGTCATGTTTCTCAGGTAGTTATAGAAACTCGCAACATAAGGGACAGGTTTTCTGTTGACTTTCTGTTGACTTTCCCCTCAAATCTCCACACCATCTTCTGAACATTCACTCGATTATTTTTTTTGGAGGTGCCGTATGCCCCGCATAGCCAGATTTACCCGAGATTCCAAGAGCACGGTCTATCATGTCGTATCCCGAACTGCGCTGCAGGGACTGCCGATCCGAGATGTGGACAAGGATTATCTGCTCAGTCTGATCAAACGCTTGAGTATTTTGTATTGTGTGGATGTCCTTGGATTCGCTATTTTAGGGAATCATTTCCACCTCGTAGCTCGGATGTATCCGGAAGATACGGTCTCTGATCAGGAGGTGATAAAGCGCTATCAGAAGTTCTATGGGAATGAGAAATTCATCGGAGGAGAGCAAGTGGAGGAAGTGCGCAAGCGTCTCTGCAGCCTGGCCGCCTATGTCAAGGATATCAAGCAGGGCTTTACCTTTTACTACAACAAGAAGTACCGAAGACAGGGCTTTTTCTGGGGAGGTCGCTTCAAATCGTTGATCGTGGAGGACGGTCCCACTCTGGTCAACCTCTTGGCCTATGTGGATCTCAATCCGATCCGGGCCGGAATTGTGAAGCGGCCTGAGGAGTACAAGTGGTGTTCTCTGGGCTATCATGTCCAGACCGGTAATAAGGATGATCTCTTGTGTGTGGACTTCGGAATGAAAGAGTGGAACGAATTTGCATCTGGTGATATCGTGCGCAAATATCGTGAATTCGTTTACGAGACAGGGGCGGCTGGGGACAGAGATCAGACGTCAGATGTCAGAGGTCAGCAAGAGAAAACACAAAGAGGAATCGATCCCAAGATCGTCAAGAAGGAACGCCGGCGGAAGTACAAGGTCAGCCGGGTGGATCGCTTCAGGTATCGATGCCGGTATTTTAGCGACTCCGGTATCATCGGAAGTAAGGCCTTTGTGGGTGAGGTCTTTGATCAGGTCAAGCACCTGCTGACATCGAAAGATGAGCGGAAATTTACGCCTGTAGGCGGGGTGGAGGGAGTCTATTCCATGAAGCGGCTGGACTCATCCATCAACTATGCCAAGTGAAGATCCGCAGAGCGAATTTTCCGTATGACGCACCCTTACCAATCTTAACTTTGCCTAAAAGTTGCCATCGCTGCAGTACTGCCCATTGCATTCTGCGAGATTCGAGATTAAAATGCCTCTATGACATTTGAGATTCCCAACCCTCACGACGCCTGCTTCAAGGACCTGTTCAGCAGGCCGGAGTTCGTCCAGAGTTTTATCGAGAACTACATACCCTTTGAGATCAGGTCTTTGCTCGACTTGGAGACCATGGAAATTGACCTGACCGGGTTTGTCTCCGAGGAACACAGGGAGTTTTATTCAGATGTCACGGTAACGGTCCAGATCAAAGACGATCCGGAGTTTGTCAGCATCTACATCTTGTTTGAGCATAAAAGCAGCCCGGAAATGTGGACCCGGCTTCAGGTCCTGAATTATATGGTCCAGAAATGGCATGACCTGAAAAGAAAGGGTCAGCTGGGAACCAATTTGCCGGTGGTCATCCCGGTGGTGATCTATCATGGCAAGGGCCGATGGAATTTCAGTCTCAGATTCTCTGATTTATTCGAGTTGCCTTCAGAGGATTTCAGACCCTTTATTCCTGAGTTCAAGCACATGGTCCATGATATCTCCTCCATGGAGGATGAGGAATTCCGGACGTCCACAGTCATGGAGATATTTCATTTACTTTTCAAGTATATTCATTATCCTGAACTTGAAACAAAGCTCCAGGAGATCTATGCTCTCTTGGAGACGATTCCGGACAAAGACAAGATCAAGGACTATTTACAGGCAATCGTTCAGTATGTTGCCATAGCCGGTCCCATTAGCCAGGAAAGGCTGGGTGAGTACACACGGCGCTTGCCGGGAGGTGAAGAAGCCATGCAAACAGCTGCAGAGCAGATACGAAAAGAAGTTTATAATGAGATCGCCCAGGACCAGGAAAAACTGCTTGTAGAAAGGGAGAGGAAAGGAAAGCTCGAATATGCCCACGAATCCATCATAGACGTTGCAAATGACCTTTTCGGCCCGTTGTCCAACTCCCTGCAGGCAAAAATCAAGTCGATCCAGTCCATCGAGAACTTACGAGCTCTCAATAGGAAAGTTCACAAAACCAGCTCCCTGGAGGAATTCACCGAGTTGGTGAACAGGGCCGTCGAGAACTGACCGGATTTCAGACCCAATCCGGATAAGGCCAGAGCAAGTCATAGACTGATTTGTACCAGCAAAAGGCCGCCCGTTCCCGCATTCAAGGGAAACAAGCGGCCTTCCATTTTTTATTACCCACCAATATGTACCTGCGCCGAGAGCTGATTCGCCGCGTCCAGTAAGGCGTCTTGACTTAAATGGGCAGGTGTTGTGTTGTTGTGTGTTGTTGCCTAGTGTTGTTGGGTCGGACCTAAGTAAGTAGCTTAATTGCTTATAAAAGACACTGTGGGAAGGTCGTTTTGCACTCTTAAATCAATCTTTTTGGCATCAAAATGGCCGGTCTAAGAATCTGACTTGGACCCACGATTTCCTCCAGGATAAATCGGCTCGGGAAAAGGCCTGCCCCCTGTGTCAGAAGCATTAGCAGTTGACTGTCTTCAGTTTGTCGAGGCGGTGAAGAAACGGCTTGGAGTCAGGGCCACGTATCGCAGCAAGTATATCCGTATTTAATTGGGTATTACATCACTGAAGATGCCCGAAAATCCTTTAAAGAATAGAACATGACTCATAAAACCACCTCATATCAACAAGATTTAATAAACTCTCTGAAAGATCCCAATGAGGCAGCCGCGTATTTAAATGCTGCAATTGAGGAAGGTGACCGCAGCGTGTTTCTTTTGGCCCTGCGCAATGTGGCTGAAGCTCATGGAGGCATGGGTGTGCTGGCCGAAAAATCTCACCTGAGCAGGGAAAATCTTTATCGGATGTTGTCTCAACAGGGCAATCCCGAAATCAAAAGTCTTTACGCCCTCCTACAGGCCATGGGGCTACGACTGGCCATAGAGCCGAAGAATAGAAGTACTGCTGTATTCGACCATCAACCAAGCCAGTGATGAAGATCTCCTTCTTCTCTGTCGCATCTGCAAAAAGTCTTGAGTGAACGCTTCAAGCGACTTTTTGTATCTGTAATTCTTTGGATTTACTGACCTCTGACCACTGACTTCTGACCACTGGCGGCTGCAAAAGGATTTTTTGCAGCCGCATCTTCTCTGTGCCCTCTGTGGTAAAACTCTTGATACATCAGCCTGAACAGGAAAATTACAATGCCCTCAGCCTTTGAACATATCCTCCAATCATCCGAAAGCAAAACCCTGGAGTTCAAGCGAGACCTCTCGTCTCCTCGAAACTTCCTCAGGACCCTGGTGGCCTTTGCCAATACAGCTGGTGGACGTCTTGTCTTTGGGGTTGACGACCAGAACAATGTGATCGGCGTTGATCAGCCTTTGGACGATGAGGAAAGGCTGTGCAGCCTGGTGGCCGATGCCATTGCCCCGCGCCTTGTGCCGAATATTGAGTTTATCACTGTGGAAGGCAAGACCCTACTCACGGTGGAAGTTTTCCTCAGCGGCTTGCGGCCTCACTATATCAAGGCCGAAGGTCCGGAAGCTGGGGTATATATCCGACTTGGCTCCACCAACAGGCAGGCTGACCGGGAGCTGATTGCCGAGCTTCGCAGGTCTGCCGAGGGCATTTCCTTTGATGAACTGCCCATGCCGGGCCTGTCCATTGACGATCTGGATCTGGAGGCGGCCAGGGAAATGTTCGGCCGGGAGAGCTCCTTGGGTGAAAAAGAACTGCTGACCTTGAAACTGCTCACCCAGGAGCAGGGCAAGCTGGTGCCTACCAAAGGGGCGACTCTCCTTTTCGGGAAAGAGCGAAAACGCCATTTTTCAGATGCCTGGGTGCAGTGCGGCCGTTTTGTTGGCCTGGACAAAGCTGATATCTTTGATCATACCGAATTGCATGACCATCTGCCCCATGCAGTTGAGAGCATCATGTTTTTTTTGAAAAAGCATGCCGTGCGCGGGGCCGACTTTACAGAGATCCGTCGCAAAGATGTCTGGAGCATCCCCCTGGGTATTTTGCGCGAGGTGGTGATCAATGCCCTGGTCCATGCCGACTATTCCCAGCGCGGCGCACCCATCCGGGTCGCTTTCTTTGATGACCGCATTGAGGTTGAGAACCCCGGCATTCTCCTCCCGGGCCTGACTGTGGAGGACATGAAGCAGGGAATATCCAAGATCCGCAACCACGTTATTGCCAGAGTTTTTCGAGAGTTGAACCTGATTGAGCAATGGGGCAGCGGCATGCCCCGCATCTTTCGAGAAGCACGGGAACTGGGCCTGCCGAAGTTGGAGATTATGGAAGTTGGCATGCGGGTCCGAGTAGTAGTTCGTTTGGCTGAACAGATCCAGACAGGGAAAGCTGTCGCATCGACCCAGTCACCGACCCAGTCGCCGACCCAGTCACCGACCAAGACTGCAAGCGACCAAGTGGATCCAATGCGTATCTTCCTCAAACCCTTGGAAGATAGAGACAGGTCGACATTGGAACTCATGGAACATATGGGCCTGAAACATCGGGCGTCTTTTCGAGAGAATTACCTCCACCCAGCCCTTGAAAAAGGATATATCCAACGCACAATCCCAGATAAGCCAAGCAGTCGCAAACAGAAATACCGGCTTACTCTCAAAGGGCATCAGTTCCTGAATTCTGAGAACAACAATACAGAGATATGAACACCCAGCAAATCACCGACAACCTGAACAACATCTTCCACACCGAAGACCAGGCTATTGTCTTCTGGCATGATCCTGACCAAGAGTTCTCTGACCTGGTCCCTGAACTGGACCTGGACGGTGTGAAGACCATCAACCTCCAGGATGAAAGCCTGCTTGAGCTCAAGGTCCGGCTTGAACTCGAAGACTCCGGCGGCAAGTACCTGCTCTATGCCCCGTCCCCGGAGCCGGACCCAGATCAGGACTGGCTTTTGGATATCCGGCTTTACAGCCGCAGCTTCCATGCCGACCGGGCCTCCATCCTGCTGAGCGAGCTGGGCCTGAGCCACCAATCCATGCGGGCGCACCTGAACGAGCACAAGAATTTCTTCAAGAATCAGAACCGGCTGAACCGGCTCAAAAAGCTGGTGGACCAGGATGACCGGGAACGGGGCCTGGATCTGAAGATGATGGCCGTGCTGACCCGGGCTGACCAGGCCGGGATCTTCGACATTCTGATGAAACTCTTTGGTCAGCTGTGCTCGGAGGAGGGCTGCGACTTCAAGGTCCCTCCCCGGTCCTGGGCAGAGATCGAAAAGTTCGGCCTGGCCTCTTTTTTCTGGGAGGAGATGACCCGGACCTTTAACTACACCGCTGAGACACCCAGCCTGGCCGACCTGCTCATCCGCCTCCTGGTAACGGATCTGACCGTGACGATCAAGGGGGATGTTCCTAAATCACTCCAGCATTTTGTCTTGCCAGAGAGATCCCCGACCACGAATGTCTCTGTCTTCCTGGCCCAATGGCGGAGCCACCTGGCCCATTTCCGGCAGTACAGTAAGGTGACCCGGGCCGTGGCCAAAGAGGTCAAATTGGACGAGCACCTGCTGGGCTTTGATGCTGAAGCACTCATAGACTGCCTGACCTTCGAGGCGGTGGAGCGCCAGGTGATCCGTTCCCTGCGTGACAAGGCCGTCCAGGATGAACTGGAAAAACCAGAGGAGCTGAAGCCGGTCATCCTGAACCGGAAGGACGGCCACTGGGCCACAGTGCAGCTCGAGGCCGGGGACAGGGGGCGAAACATCTATGCGGCCGCCTTTGACGCCCTGGAGGCCACCCTGGACCTGTTTCTCTTGCGCCGTACCTATGACCCCGGCTTGAGCTACCCGAGCCCTGAGCGCCTGGTCCAGGCCTACACCACAGAGCTTTTCCGTTTTGATCAGCTCTACCGCCTGTTCCATGAAGCAGCGGACAGGGTGGAGCTGGCCGGCTGGGACGTGCTCAAAGAGGTCCAGAAAAAAGTGGAGTCCATCTACAGCTCCTGGTTCCTGGATCAGCTATCCCTCTACTGGGGCGCCTTCCTGGAAGGGGAAGACGGTCTGCTCAAGCGCTGGTCCATTCCAGATATCCCCCAAGATAAGCAGCACATCCCCAACCAGGACCGCTTTTATCAAAACCATCTCAAACTGATTCTTGAGGCCAACCCCAAGAACAAGGTCTATGTGATCATCAGCGATGGCCTGCGCTACGAAATCGCCGAAGAGCTCAAGAGGACCATCAACAGCAAATTCCGCTTCAAGGCCCGGCTTGATACCCAGCTGGGGGTGCTGCCGAGCTATACCGCCCTGGGCATGGCCGCATTGCTGCCGCATCAAGAATACGGCTTCAAGGAAGGCTCGGAACAGATTCTGGTGGATGGGCTGCCCTGTGCCTCCTTAGAGCAACGCAATGAGATTCTTTCCCGCTACCAGGGCACGGCCATCAGGGCGGAAGATCTCCTGGCCATGAACAAGGAACAAGGCCGGGATCGGGTGCGGCCTCACCGGGTGATTTATATCTACCACAACCAGATCGATAGCACCGGCGATACGGCCCAGACCGAGGGCAAAACTTTTGCGGCCTGCAAAACGGCCATTGACGAGCTCTCCTCCCTGGTGCGCTTCATCGTCAACAGCCTGAACGGGACCAATGTATTTGTGACCGCGGATCACGGCTTTCTCTATCAAGATTCTCCGCCCACACCTCTGGAGAAGAGCAAACTGGAGATCAAGCCTGAGAACGCGGTCAAGACCACCAAGCGCTTTCTCCTGGGCAAAGACCTGGGGCAATCGCCCCTGGCCTGGCACTCGAACACCCGGATCACGGCCGGCACCATCGATGACATGGGATTCTGGATACCCAAAGGAGCCAACCGCTTCCATTTTGCCGGCGGGGCCAGGTTCATCCACGGCGGTGCCCTGCCCCAGGAGATCCTGGTTCCGGTGATCATGGTCAAGGAACTGGCAGGCAAAGCCGCCAAGCAGGAGGCCGTGCAGCAGGTCGGGGTCTCCCTGCTGGGCTCGAACCGGAAGATCGTCAACTCCATTCAGAAATTCGAGTTGATCCAGACCGAGAAGGTGGCCGAGCGCCGGCTCCCCCGGACCCTGGTGGTCTCTGTCCGGGATGGGGACACCTTGATCAGCAACGAGACAACCGTCACCTTTGACAGCGACTCTGATTCCATGGAAGATCGGAAACGCTCGGTGAAGATCCTGCTCACCAAAGGCGACTACGACAACAAGAAGGAATACGCCCTGGTGCTCCGGGACCCGGAAACCCAGATCGAATATGACCGGGTCCCTGTGACCATCGACCTGGCCTTTATGAACGATTTCTAAAGAGGGTATTCTCCACCCGGACCATTTTCGATATTATCAAAATCGACAGGATAGGCGAAATGCCAACAGTGTATATCATCGCCGGCCCCAATGGCGCTGGGAAAACGACCTTTGCAGAAGAGTTTCTTCCTGGTTTCGTTCACTGCAGGGAATTTTTAAATGCAGACCTCATTGCAGCCGGGCTGTCCCCATTTGCCCCTGAAACACAAGATTTCAAGGCTGCTCGGCTGTTTCTTTCCAGACTGCATGAACTGGTCACGAACCGACAGAATTTTGCCTTTGAAACCACCCTCTCCGGACGGAGCTATATCCAGCGTTTATATGAGATGAAAAGCCAGGGATACTACATCGTTCTTTTCTTTCTCTGGCTCCCCAATGTGGAGATGGCCATAAAGAGAGTACAGGCTCGGGTCAATCAAGGCGGCCATAATGTGCCAGAGGACATCATCAAAAGACGCTATGCCAATGGCCTGAACAATTTCTTCTCGCTTTACAAACCCATTGCCCAGGCCTGGCATCTCTACGATGCTTCCCTTTTTCCTCCAAGAATAGTAGCAAGCACTGAATCCGGGAAAACCATTGTCCATGATGAAGCGATTTTTCAGCAAATTGCAAACAAGACAGAGGGATAGTTTCATGGAAACGAAAAACAACCAAAAGGACGCACTATCATCAATGGCTGATGCCGCTTTTCAACAAGCCATGCGTAAAGTCCTGCAGAAAGCCAAACTGGCCAACTCCCCGATTGTAATCTGGGAGGACGGCCAGGTGAAAGAAGTTGCACCCGGCGTGATGGAGTCGAGATTGCAGGAGCAAAAGCAAAGGGATCGAGCATGAACACCGAATCTGCCCGGTCCTCCAACAACGAAGCCCACAGCCTCGATGCCCTGCTCAACGAGCATTTCCAGGGCAAGGTGGTCCGCAAGGATCTGACCAAATTCCTCAAGGAAGGGGCCAATGTCCCGGTCTATGTCCTGGAGTACCTCTTGGGCATGTACTGCGCCTCGGACGACGAGGAAGTCATCCAGGAGGGGATCACCAGCGTCAAGGACATCCTCTCCAAGAACTACGTCCGGCCGGACGAGGCCGAGAAGGTCAAATCCACCATCCGGGAACGGGGCAGCTTCAAGGTCATCGACAAGGTCACGGTCAAACTCAATGAGAAGCGGGACTGCTACGAGGCCTTTCTCTCCAACCTGGGCACCAAGGGCGTGGAGATCTCCAGCAACACGGTCAAGGAGTTCGAAAAGCTCCTGGTGGGCGGGATCTGGTGCATCATCTCCATGAACTATTTCTATGAAGAGGGGCAGAAGGGATCGCCCTTCTCCATCTCCGAACTCAAGCCCATCCAGATGCCCAACATGGACATGAACACCATTTATGAGGGCCGCAGGGCCTTTACCGAGGAGCACTGGCTGGACGTGCTCCTGCGCTCAACCGGGATCGAGCCAACAGCCCTGGAGGAGCGGGTCAAGTGGCATCTTCTGGCCCGGCTCATCCCCCTGGTGGAGAACAATTTCAATATCTGCGAGCTCGGCCCCAGGGGCACCGGCAAGAGCCATGTCTACAAGGAGATCAGCCCGAACAGTATCCTGGTCTCCGGCGGCCAGACCACAGTGGCCAACCTCTTTTACAACATGAGCAGCCACAAAGTCGGCCTGGTCGGGGTCTGGGATGTGGTGGCCTTTGACGAGGTGTCCGGGATCAATTTCAAGGACAAGGACGGGGTTCAGATCATGAAGGACTATATGGCCTCCGGCTCTTTTTCCAGGGGCCGTGACGCCATCAGCGCCAACGCATCCATGGTCTTTGTGGGCAACATCAACCAGAGCGTGGACACCCTGGTCAAGACCAGCCACCTCTTTGCCCCCTTTCCAGAGCCCATGATCGACACCGCGTTTTTCGACCGCATGCACTGCTACATCCCGGGCTGGGAGATCCCCAAAATGCGGCCGGAATTCTTCACCAACCTCTACGGACTCATCGTGGACTACCTGGCCGAGTATTTCCGGGAGATGCGCAAGACCACCTTTGCCGACGCCGTCGATACCCATTTCGCTCTGGGCAACAACCTGAACCAGCGGGACACCATAGCCGTGCGCAAGATTGTGTCCGGCCTGCTCAAGCTCCTCTACCCCCAGGGCGAATACGACAAGGAGGCGGTGGAGAAATGCCTGGCCTATGCCCTGGAATGCCGTCGCCGGGTTAAGGAGCAGCTCAAGAAGCTCGGTGGCATGGAGTTTTATGACGTGCACTTCAGCTACATCGACAAGGAGACCCGGGAGGAGAAGTTCATCGGGGTCCCGGAGCAGGGCGGCAGCTCCCTCATTCCAGAGGGACCGCTCAACCCCGGCACCCTGCACACCGTGGGCACGGGAACCAGCGGCCATCTTGGATTATACCGGATCGAGCTGCAGGTGACCGCCGGCAACGGCAAGCTGTCCATCTCCGGGGTCGGCTCCAGTGCCCAGGCCAAGGAGCCCCTCAAGGTGGCCTTTGACTATTTCAAGGCTCACGCCGGTAGAATCAGTGCCACCATGAAACCCGGAGATCGGGACTACCACCTGCACATTGTGGAGCTGAACAACACCGGGCCGAACAACGCCATGACCCTGTCCTGCTTCCTGGCCCTCTGCTCCGGCCTGATGGGCAAACCGGTCCAGGGCAGCCTGGTTGTCCTTGGCGACATGAGCCTTGGCGGCAGCGTCATCCCGGCCGACAACCTGGCCGCCAGCCTGCAGGTGGCCTTTGATGCCGGCGGCAAGCGCATCCTCATCCCCATGAGCAGTGTCGGCGACATCCCCACCATCCCGGGTGAGCTCTTTGCCAAATTCCAGACCAGCTTCTATTCCGATCCGGTGGATGCCGTGTTCAAGGCCTTGGGGGTGGAGTAGGTCGTGGAGCAGAAGATCCGTGACCGGCGGTATGCTGGAATTAGAGGGGTGAGGAAACGGCCTATGGCACGAATGGTGCAACGGCACCTCCAGAATGGATCATTTCTTATCTTATCAAACGCCAGAAAAACGGGTGATATTTTGATCCAAAATTATATCCATCTCTATAACCACAATATTTCGATTGAAGATACAATGATGAAATTTAATAATCAAGAAATCTGTAAAATGATAAATGAGATTTGTGAGAATCAAGAAAAAAATTACCAAGAATCTAAAAATGAATTGCTTAAACTGCTCCACCAATTAGAATCTAAAAGAATAAAAAATGAAATTGAATTACTAAATCTAATTGAGTTACATAAAAATTTAAGCAAAATCAGAAATCGAAAAGCGAGTTATATTGAAAATGAAATTGCGACAAGAATTTTAGTAGGCTTATCGTTTTCAATAAGAATGGATGATGAAGCAATTCCTGAAGATTATACCGAGACCTTAGAAGAAGAATATAAAAACAATGAAAGAATTGCGCTAAAATTGAGTTCAAAATTGTTGAAGTACGGAAAAGAAATAATTACGAGTATAGACGATAAGTCGAAAAGATGTAAGAACAGATTTAAATTAGCAGTACAATTATTGAATGAGTTGCAACAGTTTTATGAAATAAATGGAATTAAGAAACTGTTTAGATCCAAAATTCAAGATAATGATGCTGATTTGCAATTCTTTGCTCTACATGGATTGGAATTATATTATTCTCATGAAAATGTAGAGGAATTGTCAAGAAATGAAGAAGAGGAATTGGAAGGAATTATAAAGAACACAAAAACAAGAGAAACAGCATCTACTTGCTGCCAAATATTGATAAATTTAGGTAAGATTGATGAGGTTGGAGCAATAATTAGAATGGATGATTGGAAAGATAGAAACTGGAATTATTGAGATAGGTTTCAGTATTTCGCGGGCGGTTTGCACATAACAATCAAAATGCACTTGACGCCTTGTTCTGTGCTTCATTTCGAGTTGGAAGCATCATTTTAAGTACTTTTAATTATTATATTTTAGTCGCTATTGGTGGCGCAAGTGATTTTGGTCGTTAGACTTTTGCATTCAATATTTTAACTTTCAGACCTCGTCAATTTACTTCTTAAAGCGGATAATAACCAGTTTTTGGACATTTGAATATCGAAGTGGCACTTCGTTATTCTGCAGTTCCTTGTTCGATATTCGATATTCAATTCGGCCTCTCGTTAAGAGGTCAACGTCCAATTTTAGGGGTGACACGTCGTAACCTACTGCCGATGCTAATATTTACGGCATATGTAAAATCCACTTTAATGAGGTCTGAACTTTACTAACCTCAAATCACTATAGACATAAGATATAATGAAATTTTACAAAGGTTTAAACATTAATCAAGGATTGACGCTAATTCAATTGCTTAATGAAATTGAACCCGGCGAGGAAACATTTTTTATTTTCACAAATCTTGGCAATGAATTTCATGCAGAATTGAGTTTCTCAGATGATGGCAGAGAATATACATTGGACCTTAGCATAGATGAGTCCTACAATGGTGAATATGAATTCCCTATCACTTCTACAATTGGAGATAAAAATCATATTTTTAATCATGTGGGACAATTTCCTGAATTGAAACAGGCTAGATGGGTCCATCCAAAGCTTTATGCTAAGCTCCCAGAAGACAAGTAGCTTTTTTCGTATGCTGCTTTAGCCAATTTTAAATTTAAATCAGAACTGTGTAAATATTTGGTCTATGATTTCAACGGCAACATTGTCTAACCAAAAGAATTGAGCAGACTACAAAAGCCGAGCAGATTTTTTATGATCCAAATATTTAATGGCTTTTGTGTCTGCTCATTCTTACCGTTACCCCTATGCCTACGGCTATCAGTCCGCCTGCAAAAATTCATCTTTAAAATGAAACATACCATATTATTCCCTTTCAAGGGGCACCCAAAATAAATCTGCAAACCCACGAGAAATAGCTCATGCCTTCAATTCAAACCAACCCTTTCGGTTCTACCGGCCATATGAGCACCCGGATTATTTTCGGCTCTTTTGCCGTCAAAGATGCCAACCAGGACCAGGCTGCCAGTGTGTTGGACCTGCTTTACGATTACGGGATCAATCATATCGACACCGCCCCAGGTTACGGTGATGCCGAGCTCAGAGTCGGGGAGTGGATGGAACACCATCGGTCGGACTTCTTCCTGGCCACCAAAATCGATGTCAGTGGTTATCGACAGGCCAAGGAACAGCTGCAGCGGTCCCTGGATCGTCTCCGGGTCGATTCTGTTGACCTGCTCCAGCTCCACAATCTCACAGACGAGACCAAGCGGGAGTTTGTCATGGCCGAGGGCGGCGCCCTGGATTATATGGTCGAAGCCAAGGCAAAAGGTCTGACCCGCTATATCGGGATAACCGGGCACGGCTTTCAGGCTCCCCAGCGTCACCTGGAAACACTGCAGCGGCATGCCTTCGATTCTGTGCTGGCGCCCTGTAATTATCCGCTGATGCAGATTCAACAATACAGAGAAACTTTTGATAGACTGCTCCAGTACTGTCAGCTGAACGGCCTGCCCCTGCAAACCATCAAATCCGCTGCCCGCCGGAAGTACCCTGGCCGGCATTGGTCTCATGCGACCTGGTACGAACCCCTGACTGACCCAAAGGCCATAGAATCGGCCGTGCAGTGGGTCCTTGGTATACCCGACGTCTTTGTGATCAGCACCGGTGATCTTTCAATCCTGCCGCACATCCTTAACGCGGCAGCCCTCTTCAAGGAAGCTCCACCAAAGGCTGCCATGCGTCAGCTAGTAGCTGAAAAGGATATGATGCCTTTGTTTACTTGAACATTAAATCTCTTTTCCCTTCACCCCGATCCAACGCCGCCCACGGGCCTCCCGTCCATGATCGAGGCTGGCCACACACAGGCCGGCCTTGCCACCCCGCCGGCGTGGATGACTTCAGCCTCACAACCACCAGGAAAGGCCCCGGGTGGGGATGAATGTATGATAGGGTCCTCGGAGTCCCATTCAGAGGCAGTCATGTCCAACCAAAAAGTGGAACCATCCTCATGACATAACGCGAGGGTGGCTTCCACTACAAGGACACATCCTCCTTGACCGGAATCTTGGATTCGCAGGGGACTTTGGTCTGGCAGAGGCCGCAGCCGTATCCGTCGAAGCCGAAGTTGGCCTTGACGTACTCACTTGTTCCCGGCCGCAAATGCTGAACACATTTGTTTTTGTCCTTGCCCTGCCTGGTGATGGCGCCCACCGGGCAGCGGTCCATGCACTTGCCGCAGGTCCCCTGAGAGTAAAAGAGACAGTACTGACGGTGATCCTCATAGGGCCTCGGACTCGGCTCGAGCCTGAGGCGGACGATGACCGACCCCAGGCGCATGGCCTTGCCCACGGGGGTGATCAGGCCGGCGCACAGCCCGAAGGTCCCCAGTCCCGCGGCAAAGGCCACATGCCGCTCCGACCAGGTGGAGGCAAAGCCGTACTTCTCTGAGTCCCGCCGCTGCCACTGGGAAAGGAGCATGGGGGCCAGGGCCTGATACCCTTGATTGCTCAAGGTCCGGACCAGCTGCTCTCTGAGAGCCACATTGAACTGCTCCCCATAGATCCTGGCTCTGGCCCAGCGCTCCGCCGGGTAGCGGACCTGCTGGCGATTGTCCTCTCTCGTTTCCCTGGTCTGGGGCAGGACCCAGGAGATCACGCTGAGGTCCTCTCCCCGGATCTCCTCCCCGGGAAAGGCCAGGCCGAAGGCCTCGGCCGGGGTCCAGTGAAAAGAACCGACATGGTCCTTGAAATCCTGGAACAGAGGGTCGTCCCCCCTGGCAATCCCGATCAGGGGCTCGGCAAAGGCAGGTTCCGGCCGGCCGCTCTGGAGGCTGTTTTCTCCAGAGCTCGACACAAACTCCCTGACTTCTTCCTCTATCCACTTTGCAGTTTCCTTTTGGCTCATATGTTTTATATCCTCCTATGGGCAATGTAATTTTAAGTGCCTTATCCCTTGGACCCTGCCATAAAAGACAAGAATTTTTAACCGCCCGCTCGGTGACTCGCTCAAGTCGCCAAGGACGCAAAGGAGGATTTTTTCTCCGGCGGGTGAACGCCGGAGAAAAATCGTGCACTCTCTCTGAAGAGAGAAGGTTCAAGAATGTTTCCGTCTTTTATCCCGTAAGGGATGGCAAATTTGAGCTTTGCGGTATGCTCTTGGTCAATCACGCCACGCCACAAGCCTTATTGATCAAGAGCTACCCCGCAAAGCTGAACTCTTTACTTGGCGATCTTTGCGCCTTCCATGAGCGAGTCCGCGAGCGGGCGGTTCAATGTGCTCTTTATTCTGTGTATTGGGTTGCGGGCGAAGCCAGCTTTGGTTTTTATTCAACCTGAATCAGTATAGGACAATCGGTCCTGCTTGTCCAAGACTGTCAGCTCGTTTACTTCCGGTCCGGCCCGTGGTAGGCAAGACATGATGAGATCACGACCATCTGCCTGGAAAGCGCGTGCGCCCGGGCTGTTCAAAAAACCGGCCTGCCTGCTGCTCGTCTCTTTGCTTTTACTAAGCGCCTGCCGGTCCTTTGCCCCGGAGGTCCTGCCCGACCTGAACCGTTACCCCCAGAAGGCATCCCAGTATGTCGGTTCAGGCGTACAGCCGCCAGGTCCGGCAAACCCGCTTAAACAAAAACAGGACTTCTTACAAAAGTACTTCCGGCCCTGGCATGCGGGCGAGCCCATTTTTCCCAAAGATACCCTGTTCTGGCCGCTTGACCCGGACTGGGACGAGCAACTCTTCGGGGAGAACACCCTTCCCCGTTCCCCGGAATGGCTGGCCTCGCTCTTTGCAAAAGCCCAGCCGGACAGGTTTCCTCTGCTTGATGCAAGGGGCATTACCCTGACCAATACGAATCTTAGGGCCATGCCCACCCAGAAACCCGCCTTTCACGATTTCGCCGAACCGGGTGAAGGCTATCCCTTTGACTATTTTCAAAATTCCGCACTCTGGGCCAACACCCCGGTCCACATCGTGCATATCTCCAAGGACAAGCAGTGGCTGCTGGTGGAGGCCGGCTGGGTCTTCGGCTGGGTTCAGGTCCGGGATATCGGACTTGTGGATTCGCAATTCGTCGCCGCTTTTGAACAAAATGAGATGGCGACCTTTATCAAGGACCGGGTTCCGGTGATTGATGCCGGCGGAACGTTTCGCTTCACCGGCCGCGTCGGGGGGTTGCTGCCTGTCCTTGACCAGCAGAACGATACGGCCCTGGTCCTCGTCGCTGCGGCTAACGACAAGCAGCGGGCGGTTGTGCGTCGGGCCCGCCTGGCCCCCGGGGATTGGGCCCGGTTTCCCCTGGCCCTGACCAGGGGCAACCTGGCCCGGCTGGCCGACGAATTTCTCGGTCAGGTCTACGGCTGGGGCGGGGTCTATGAAAACAGGGACTGCTCGGCCCTGCTCCGGGACCTGTTCACCCCTTTTGCTATCTGGCTGCCCAGAAACTCCACGCAGCAGGCCAGGCAAGGTCGTGTTATCTCCCTGGAGGGCCTTTCCTCCAGGGAGATAACAAGGCTTATCCTGGAGAAGGGGGCGCCTTTTCTGACCCTGCTTTGGAAACCGGGGCACATCATGCTCTATATCGGCTCCAGTCAGGGACGGCCCCTGATCATGCATTCCCTGTGGGGCCTGAAGACCCAGGATTTTTTACAGGGTGAGGGCAGGTACGTTATCGGTCGGACCGTGATCACCTCCCTGAATCCGGAGCGCGGCCTGCCTTTTTTCCTGCGGCCCCCAAACGGTCTGCTTCAGCAGGTCCTAAGCATGAATATCCTGCTTGATCCCTTATAAGCCATTGACCCCTCTCTCCCCGGTCCTGATCCTGACGACCTCTTCAACAGGATGGATGAATATTTTGCCGTCTCCGACTTTTCCGGTCCTGGCCGCATCAAGGACCGCATCCACAACTTCCTGTAAGCCATCTGCCTCCAGAACCGTTTCCACCTTGATCTTGGGGACCAGATCAATCTGATATTCCGCCCCCCGGTAAATTTCCATATGTCCGCGCTGGCGGCCGAACCCGCTGATTTCGGTGACGTTCATTCCCTTGCACCCTTGCGCGGTGAGGGCCTCCTTGACCGCATCCAGCCTCGAGGGCCTGATGATGATTTCCATTTTCTTCATCGCTTATCTCCTTCACCTGACTCCAAAAGACTGTTCTCCAAAACAGACCTGTTTTGTCAGGAATATACTGCTCCAATTTTGGTTTTTAGGTTAACAGAATTTCTTGTTTTTCATGGCACAGAATTACGCGTAAGGCACTAAAGGGTTCCAGTACTAGAACTTGTAACCCGTTTCACTGTGCTGGCTGAGATCAAGCCCAATTTCCTCGTCTTCCAAAGAAACGCGAAGGCCGATCAGGACATCCACAATCTTCAAAATGACATAGCTCAGAACAAAGGAAAAAGCGCAGGTCGCCACAATAGAGATGAGCTGGATGAACAGCTGCCCCGCATTTCCGAAAAACAATCCGTTTGCGCCGGACCCGTTGACCGCCAGGCTGGCGAAGAGCCCAGTGCCCAGGGCTCCCCAGATGCCTCCCAGACCGTGAATTCCCACGACGTCCAGGGAATCGTCATAATCCAGGCGCTCCTTGAGCAGGACGCCGGCGTAACAGATGCCACCGGCCAGAAAACCGAGCACAATCGAAGCAATGGGTCCGATGAAGCCGGCCGCCGGGGTGACGGCCACCAGGCCGGCCACGGCCCCGGAGGCCGCCCCCAGGGTGGTAGGTTGGCCGCGGTGCATTTTTTCCACTGAAATCCATCCCAAAATGGCCATGGCTGCCGCCAGATGGGTAGTCACAAAGGCATTGGCCGCCAGGCCGTCGGCAGCCAGGGCGCTGCCTGCGTTGAAGCCGAACCAGCCGAACCAGAGAATGGCCGCACCGGTAACGGTCATGGGCAGGTTGTGCGGGATGAAGGCTTTCTGCCCGAATCCCTGCCGCCTGCCCAGGACCAGGGCACAGGCCAGGGCAGCGCTCCCGGAACTCATGTGGACCACTGCTCCCCCGGCAAAATCCAGAGCCCCCATGGACCCCATCCAGCCTCCGCCCCAGACCCAATGGCACAAGGGGCTGTAGACAAAGGTGGTCCAGAGAACCGCAAAGAGAAGAAAAGCCCCGAACTTCATGCGCTCGGCAAAGGCCCCTGTGATCAGGGCCACGGTGATCACGGCGAACATGCACTGAAAGATCATGAAGACCAGGTGCGGAATGTTGCCGGCCAACTGGGGGTTTGGTTCCTGCCCGACGCCCTTTAGGAACAAAAAGTTAAACCCGCCGATGAGGCCGCCGATATCCGTGCCAAAGGCCAGGCTGTAGCCCCAGAGGACCCAGACCAGGCTGACCAGGGCCAGGGCGATGAAGCTCTGCATGATCGTGCCAAGGACGTTTTTGGATCTGGCCAACCCTCCGTAGAACAGGGCCAGCCCGGGGGTCATGAACATGACCAGGGCCGCAGAGATGATGATAAAAACCGTGTCCGCTCCATTCATGGCATTGCCTCCTGTGTGCTTGTGGTGATCAACTTGCGGTCAATTGAGAATTTTTCCATTACCTGAGCCTGAAATGGAAGAATTTTCTCTTTTCGGGAAACACTTTGTGGATCGACCCGCTTATTCACCATAGCAATCGGCATGCCATACAATAAAAAACATATATGTCGGAAGATTATGTTAGAATTGTGTTTAAAAATGCTAACAAAATACAACAGAAATGTATCAATAACAAAAATACATCCTGTTTTGTCACATTTTTGTTGCCTTGAGGATATGACGGGTACAACCGCAGAAGAGGAGTTAAAAAAATAAGGAGATATCAGACGTGTATCTTCAGTACTTCGATCCTTGCCAAGCCCAGGCCTTATTGATAAACAGGGGGTGGTCAAGGCCGGTTTAAAATCTGACCGAAGCCCTGTTTTATCATGGAATCGAAGGAATCATGTTGCAGTCATCTCAATCGCCAACTCCCTTACAGCCAAATCCTGACTATGTTCAGGAACTGCTCGGGGTCGTCAACTCCAGCCCTTTCCCGGAGCACATGGCCATGCGGCTTGTGCATATAGGGCCGGATGCCGCCAGAGTCGAGCTTCAAACCGGCCGCTGCCATCTCCAGCCCTACAACATCGTGCATGGTGGGGTCCTGGCCACCCTGATCGACACAGTGACCTTCTGGGCCGTCTTTCTGAGGCTGCCCCAGGAAACGGGGCTGGTGAACATCGACCTGAAGCTGAACTACTTGAAACCGGTGGAAAGCGGGCTTTTGACCGCCAAGGGCGAAGCCGTCAGACACGGAAAGAGGATCAGCTACGCCGAGGCCAGGGTCTTTGACGAGGATCAGGAGTTGGTCGCTCACGGGACCTCGACCCTGATGAGCCTGCCCGGCAAGGGCCTGAAACTGTCTGCCCCCAAGTTTCTCCCAGCCTCGGCTCCTTGAGGGTGCCAAAGCCCGAGTCTGGGCGATCCATCATTTCAAAGTTTCATACAGTAAGGAGCTCATTAAACTGACCTTTTCACGGCTCAGGAGAAATGCTGTCAATTCATATACCGATCCCATTTTGGTTTTTACAAAAAAGACTGGAGACCCCAAGGCTCCAGGCCCAAATTTCAAAAAAAGCTAAGTTGGATCAGTATAGCACCCAGGCTCCACCTTGACTTTAGCCTATTCTGGATTTACTCATCTGGCTGCATACCCGGGGGACTGGTCAAGCCGGCCGCTCCCCGGCAGATGAGGCAGCAACAACTGAAAAAAGAGGGTTTTTTCATGACAGGAACAACGTATAAGATAGCGGTTCTTCCGGGGGACGGCACCGGCCCGGAGGTCGTGGCCGAAGGCATAAAGGTCTTGCAGGCGGCAGGCAGGGCGGAGAACGTTTCTCTCGATTTTCAGCACTACGACCTGGGCGGGGAGCGCTATCTCCGGACCGGCGAGATCCTTCCGGACAGCGTCCTGGAGGAGCTGAAGGGCTTCGACGCCATTTATCTTGGAGCCATTGGGCACCCTGAGGTCAAGCCCGGCATTCTGGAGAAGCAGCTCCTCCTTAGGCTCCGCTTCGAACTGGATCAGTACATCAATCTCCGGCCGGTCAAGCTCTACCCCGGGGTCGAGACACCGATCAAGGACAAGGGTCCGCAAGAGATCGACTACGTGGTGGTCAGGGAGAACTCCGGGGGCATCTACACCGGGATCGGGGGCATCACCCAAAAGGACACCCCCCACGAGGTCGCGGTCCAGTCCATGGTCTACAACCGCCATCAGGTCGAGCGCTGTCTGCGCTTCGCCTTTGAGTACACCAAAAAACGGGCCAAGAAGATGACCCTGGGCCTGGTGGGCAAGACCAATGTCCTGACCTATGTCTACGACCTCTGGGAACGGGCCTTTCAGGAGATCGGGGAGCGGGACTATCCCGAAATCAAACGGGACTACTACCACGTGGACGCGGCCTGCATGTGGATGATCAAGAGCCCGGAGTGGTTCGACGTCCTGGTCACCGGAAACATGTTCGGCGACATCATCACCGATATCGGGGCCATCACCCAGGGCGGCCTGGGCATCGCCGCAGGGGGCAACATCAACCCGGAAGGCGTTTCCATGTTCGAACCCATCGGCGGTTCGGCCCCCAAATACACCGGCAAGAACCTCATCAATCCCCTGGCGGCCATCAGCGCGGCCCAGATGATGATGGAGACCCTGGAGGCGACCCGGGTTGCCGCCAGAATCGAGAGGGGGGTCCGCCGGGTCCTTGAAAACGATATCCGCTCCCTGGCCTCGGGTCAGATGGGGCTGACCACCAGCGAGGTGGGGGACAAGGCGGCCGCCTACGCCGCCGCGTGACATCAGCGCGGCCATCGGCCGCGCTGATACCGCAAAAAACCCATCAGCCGTGTGATCCGTGGGCCTTATCCTTAAAATTCTTCTCGTTTACTTAAGTTCAGAGCTCTTTATCAACTTCTAAAATCTGTTGGAACGAGTGGACATTTTTACTTTTGTTCACTTTTCAAAGAATTATACCGCGCCCGTTCGAAGACTCACTTGAGTCACAGAGCTATCAGAGAGCAAAGAGGGAGAAGAGAGTTTTTTAACCGTGTCGGAGAAAGGCAGGACACGGTCAAAAGGGCTCAGC
>JAIPER010000007.1 GCA_021737115.1 Desulfohalobiaceae bacterium | reverse complement strand
CTGTAACAAAACCAACTACTTACCTAAGCAAGGGAAAGTTTGTCTTTCTCTAGCACAGGAGAAATTTGTCTCTTGACATAGGGCCTTTTAATGGGTGACATAGGGCCTTTTAATGGGTGACATAGGGCCTTTTAATGGGTGACATAGGGCCTTTTAATGGGTGACCTCTGAAATCCGCCCACCGACCACTGACCACTGACTTCCGACATCCGACATCCGACATCCGACGTCCGACGTCTGAAATCCGACCACCGACTACTGACCACTGACTACCGACAACTATCTGCTCTTGTCGTCCTTGAACAGCTTGTAGTTGATAGAGTCGACCAGGGCCTGCCAACTGGCTTCCACTATATTCTCCGAGACCCCCACCGTGACCCAGCGGTCGTGGTGGTCTCCGGACTCGATAAGCACCCTGACTCTGGATGCGGTTCCGGGGCAGAGATTCTGATTGGGCGTCAGAACCCGGACCTTGAAATCGAGCAGGGTCATTTCCTTGAGGCTGGGATAGAAAATCTCCAATCCCTTGCGCAGGGCATTGTCCAGGGCATTGACCGGCCCGTCGCCAGTGGCCGCCGTATGCTCGATCTCTCCACCGACCTGAATCATGACCGTGGCTTCGGAAAAGGGGGTATCGTCTTCCTTGTTCTTGGCATCGGTCACCCGGAATCCGAGGAGGGTGTAGTATTTTTTCCCTTTGCCCATGGCCCGGTTCAAGAGGAGTTCAAAAGAGGCTTCAGCCACGGCGTATTCATAGCCGATACTTTCAAGCTCCTTGACCCGGGTCAGGACTTCCCGGACTGCAGGATCGGTTTTTTCCAGGGGGATCCCGAACTGTTTCGCCTTGAACAGGATGTTGCTCTGACCGGAGAGGTCGGACAGGAGAACCCGCCGTTTGTTGCCCACTGTTTCCGGGGATATATGCTCGTAGGTCAGGGGGTTGCGCCTGACCGCGCTGACATGGATCCCACCCTTGTGGGCAAAGGCGGCCTTGCCCACAAAGGGCTGACGGATAAAGGGCCGGACATTGGCCACTTCCGAAACGTACAGGGCTGCGTTTCTGAGTTTCTCCAGATGACCGTCCGGGAGACAGTCCCGATTCATCTTCAGCTCAAGGGCGGGAATGATCGAAGTCAGATTGGCATTTCCGCAGCGCTCCCCGTAGCCGTTCATGGTCCCCTGGACCTGCCCGGCCCCGCTTTTGACCGCCTGCAGGGAATTGGCCACAGCCAGTTCGCTGTCGTTGTGGGCGTGAATGCCCAGAGGCATGTCCGGAAACTCCTGCTGGACAGCAGCGAAGATATCTTTGATTTCTTCGGTCAATGTCCCGCCGTTCGTGTCGCAGAGGATAATGGTGTCCGCCCCGGCCTGATAGGCCTGTTTGAGACAGGCCAGGGCAAATTCCCTGTCCGCCTTGAAGCCGTCGAAAAAGTGTTCCGCATCGAAGAAAAGTTCCCGGATCCGGGGCCGGATATAGGCCAGTGAATCGTGGATGAGTTCCAGGTTCCTTTCATTCGAGATCCTGAGCGCTTCCCGGACATGGATATCCCAGGCCTTGCCGAACAGGGTGATGACCTCTACGCCGGCCTCCAGGGACAGTTGGAAGACCGAGTCTCTGTCCGGGGATGATTTCGGGTTGTGGGTGCTGCCAAAGGCCGAGATCTTCGCATTCTTGAAATCGTAGTTCTTGACTTCCTGGAAGAACTGTCTGTCCGTGGGATTTGACCCGGGCCAGCCGCCCTCGATGTAATCCAGCCCGAGATCGTCGAGTTTCCGGGCCAGTCTTATTTTGTCGGCGGTGTTGAAATGGATCTCTTCGGCCTGGGTCCCGTCCCGCAGGGTGGTGTCGTAAATGAATATTTTCTGTTTCATTCAGAAAAGCCCGTGACTTGGGGTTCTTTTTCCAGACCAAAGGCTTCGTGCAGGGTGCGCACGGCCAGTTCCGTGTATTTTTCTTCGATGAGACAGGAGATCTTGATCTCCGAGGTGCTGATCATCAAGATGTTGATGTCTTCAGCCTGGAGAGACTTGAAGGCGATGGCCGCCACTCCGGAATGATTGCGCATGCCCACGCCGATGACCGAGACTTTGTTGACATTGGTATCGGTAAAGAGACCCCTGGCCCCCAGATTGTCCTTGATCTTCTCGATGATTCGCCTGGCCCTCTCCAGATCGCCTTTGTGCACGGTGAAGGTGATGTCTGTTCTCCCTTCCCGGCTGGGGTTCTGGACGATCATATCGACCACGATTCCGGCGGCGGCCATGGGTTCAAAAACAGATGCGGCCACACCCGGCTCGTCAAAGACATCGACCAGGGTTATCCGGGCCTGATCTTTATCATAGGCGATTCCTGAGACTAAAACCGATTCCATCTCTTGATCCTCCTGCACGAGAAAGGTTCCGGGCTCGTCGCTGAACGTGGAGCGGACATGCACCGGGACGTTGTATTTTTTGGCGAACTCCACTGAGCGGATCTGGAGCACCTTGGCGCCCATACTGGCCATTTCCAGCATCTCGTCGTAGGCGATTCTGGACAGTTTTCTGGCCTGGGGGCAGACATTGGGGTCAGTGGTGTACACCCCGTCCACATCGGTATAGATTTCACAGACGCTGGCCTGCAGGGCAGCGGCCAGGGCCACGGCTGAGGTGTCGGAGCCCCCTCTGCCAAGCGTTGTCAGGTTCCTGGAGACGTCACAGCCCTGAAACCCGGCAACCACCAGGACGTCGTTCTTCTTGAAAAGGTTCCGGAGATACTCATGATCGATATCCAGAATCCTGGCCTTGCCGAAAGAGTTGTCGGTGTGGATCGGTATCTGGAAACCAAGTAAGGATCTGGCTTTTATTCGATTGTCATTGAGCAGCATGGAGAACAGGCTGACTGAAATCTGTTCCCCGGTGGTCAGCAAAACGTCCATTTCTTCAGGGCGGGGGGTTTTTGACCATTCTTTGGCCAGGGAAATCAAACGATCCGTCTCTCCGGCCATAGCCGAAAGGATGACCACAATCTTTGAACCCTGCTGCAGCGTCTGCTTGACTTTGGCCATGACCTGCTGCATGCACTCCAGGTCGGCCACGGAAGAACCTCCGAATTTCTGAACGACAACATCCATTGTGCAGCCTTTACGAAAATATGATTGTATACAGTTCCATTTTACAATTATCCGGTTTGAGTCTCGGGGTCTTTGGTCCGGAGGCTCAAACCGGATAATTCATCTGCGATTTTTCCGGCCTGCTTTCCCTGTCCGCTGATTAACGCTTGGCGGGCCTTTTGTGAATACTTCAAGTGAATTGTGAGAGAATCCGCAGGGCGGCTTTCCTGAGGAAGAAACTCCGACCACTCGACAATAATCAGGCTTTCGGCCGGGGTCAGGTATTCGTCCAGGCTTGCATCCAATCCCGTGTTCCCGGTTCGGTAGAGGTCGATGTGTACGGTTTCAGGATCGGTCGGATAGACATTGACCAGATTAAAACTCGGGCTGCTGACCTCCGCATTTTCTCCTCCGGGCATATGTTCCACCAGTCCTCTGACCAGAGTTGTCTTGCCGGAACCCAGAGGTCCTTTCAGAAGGACCGGGCACGGTCCCATTCGTCCCAAGATCCGGGCCAGGTGCTTCCCAAGTCTTCGTGTCTGCTCCTCGTTTTCCAGGAAAATTTGCATGGTCAAATCTTATGAGAGCAAGGTCTTGAGGACGTCCTCTTTGCCCACGATCCCGACCAGCTTGCCGTCTTGGACCACCGGGATGGTGTGGAAGTTTTTATTGACCATCAGCTCGGCCAGCTCTTCGAGGTCGCTGTCCGGGGAGATGGAGGTCGGTTTGGCGGTCATGGCATGCTTGACTGCGGTGGCGGAAATCTTCTGGGCCTCTTTTTCCAGCTGCCTTGTTGATTGCAAAGGGATGAACCCCTCGAACAGCGTGAACACAGTGGGCAGGGGGAGTTGTTTCTGTTGGGAAATGAGATCGCTCTGACAGATGATGCCGACCAGCTTGCGGTTCTCGTCGACCACAGGCAGGCCGTTGATATGATTTTTCAAGAGGATTTGCGCAGCTTCAGTCACCCGTGTTTCCGGTCCGACCGTAATGACCTCGATGGTCATGATTTCAGATACTTTCATGTCTTGTCTCGTCCTTCTGAGAATTTTTGAGGTGTTCGCGGCTGATAAGAATATTTTTGCCGTATGAAAACCTCAATTCATGGCGACCGTACGTATAAACGGACGGAAGGTCAAAATCGCTAATCTTCAAGCAGGCTTGCAAGGTCTCCCTGCCCGGCAATAAGAAGCTTATCCGTGTTTGCGGCAAAGATCAAGACACTGAGGGAGGGCATGGGCAATTTCCTGAGCCAGGTTGCCCCGGTAGGGGTATTGTTTTTGAAGCTGTTTTCCGGCTAAGCAATGCCAGAACACGGCCAGACAGGCTGCATCCAGCAGGTTGGTTGTTCTGGAAAGGAGACTGCCGAGCATTCCCGAGAGCACGTCGCCCGAGCCCCCGACCGCCAGATTGGAGCAGGAACAGGTTGAAAGATAGACCGGAGATTCCGGAGCGGCGATCAGGGTTCCCGGGCCTTTCAGGATGACAGGACAGCCTACTCTCTTGGCAAGCTCCTTGACGGTTCGGGGCCTGTCCTTCTGAACATCGGCAATGGAGCAGGCGCAGAGACCGGCCATTTCACCGGGGTGCGGGGTCAGGATGCTATTTTGCGGCAATTTCCTCATAAGTAGCTGATCCTGGGCCAGGGCAAACAGCGCGTCCGCGTCATAGACCGTGGGTCGGGGCTGGAACTTGAGATAATCGTGGACAAAGTTTACGGTATCGGGGTCCCGCCCGATCCCGGGACCGATAACCACGGCATCTGATTGGAAAACCATCTTTTTGAGCGGCTCTAAAAGATCGCTGGTCCATATCATTCCGGAACCCAGGGGCAGGGTCATGATGTCCGGCCAACCCTGCTTGACTTCCCGGCAGATTCCTCCGGGAGCAGCCACGGTGACCAGACCGCTGCCGGAGCGCAAGGCCCCCAGTCCGGCCAGTGCCGGCGCTCCGGTCAAGCCTGGAGAGCCCCCGATGATCAAGAGACGGCCCGCTTTCCCCTTGTGGTCGAGACCAAAGGCCGGGGGCAGGCAGTCCAGCACCTCCCGGTCCAGTCCGTAGACAGAAGGAGGGTTGAACTGCTTGATGGAGTCGGGGATGCCGATGGTCCGCACCCGGAGATCGCCGACGAAATCTTCGGCTTCAGGCATGAGCAGGCCGATTTTGGCTTCTTCAAAAGTGACCGTGCAATCGGCTTTGACCGCCAGGGGTCCGGGTCGGCCGGTACTTCCGTTCAAGCCGGAGGGAATGTCGATGGAGAGCACAAAGCGGTTTCGGCCCAGCCGGTTGATGGCCTTGATCCACTCTTGATAATCTTCTCGAAGTGTTCCGGAAAACCCGGTTCCCAGAAGTCCGTCTACAATGATGTCCGGCCGGTTGAGTCCATCCAGATTGTAGCCTGTGAGCTTCATCATCCTGACGTCGCTCTTCCGGGCCAGGTTCAGGTGGAAGGCGGCATCACCGCTGTATTCATCCAGTTCCCTGGTGTGCAGGACAAGGCATTTGGCCTTGCTCTGGATCAGGTGCCTGGAGAGGGCGAAGGCATCGCCGCCATTATTGCCCGAACCCGCGAATAAAACGATGTTCGACTGATGCAGGTCCCTGAATTTTGCTTTCAGGAAATGATAGATTTCCCGGCTGGCATTCTCCATGAGCATCTCACCCGGAATACCGAACTCATCGATGGTCTGTCTGTCCCAGAACCCCATTTCTTGTGGAGTTGGCAGTGGAATCGGCATGGCGTTCCTCGATTTGATTTCCTTATTTTTCCAAGATAACAACAGCGCAGGCGGTGTCCCGGCCGTGGGTCAGGCTGATATGAACCCGGACCACCCGGAGTTTTTCTGCCTGCTCTAAGGCCTGGTCATAGAATTCGAGCCAGGGTTTTCCGGAGGGTTGCGTGTGGATGCCCAGGCTGTGAAAGCTTATACCCCGGGAGAATCCGGTTCCCATGGCCTTGACCCCGGCCTCCTTGCCGGCGAATCGGGCTGCCAGGAAAGAGACCGGTCTGGGAGGCAGGTCCTTTAGTTCCCCAGGGGTCAGTATCCGTTGGGCGAACTTCAGGCCGAACCTGTCCCAGGCTCTCTGAATCCGGTCCAGTTCAACGATATCAAGCCCGATACCGACTATCATTCTGCAAATGTCCGGATGATATCGACCATGTCCCGGACCGCCTGCTCCATGCCGAGGATTGAAGCCCGGGCCACGATGGAATGTCCGATGGAGTATTCCCGGATATCGGGGATCCGGTCAAAGGCCTTGATATTGGTGTAGTTGAGGCCATGCCCCAGATTGACTTTGAGGCCAAGTCCCCTGGCGGTCGTTATGCCCTCAAGAATCCGCTGCAGTTGCACCCCGCGCTCGTTTTCTGTATGGGCGTCGGCAAAGTGGCCGGTGTGGATTTCGATAAACTCGGCTCCGATTTCGGCCGCAGCCTGAATTTGATGCGGTTCGGCATCGATGAAGAGGCTGGAATGGATGTTTCTGGCGTGGATCGGTTCAAGGAATTCCTTGAACCGCTCTTCCTGCCCCACGAGGTTCAATCCGCCTTCAGTGGTCAGCTCCTGGCGTTTTTCAGGGACCAGACAGACCATGTGCGGTTCAGTGGCCAGGGCGATGGACTGCATCTCTTGCGTGGCCGCCATTTCCAGATGGAGATTGGTCTGAACGGTTTTTCTGATCAGCTCCACATCCCGGTCATTGATGTGCCGTCTGTCTTCACGCAGATGGACAATGATCCCTTCGGCTCCGCCCAGTTCCGCCAGAAAAGCGGCGTGGACCGGGTCCGGTACCCTGGCCAGCCTGGCCTGGCGGATGGTGGCGATATGGTCGACATTGACGACGAGTTTGGGCATTGCATTCTCCTTGGTTTTTTCTTAGAATCACAGACAACCTCTGTAAAAAACATGAAAGGATTTTTGTCAAGTTAAAATTATACCTACGATCGTCATAAAGGGGAGAATCACTATGCCTGAGCAAGCATTGATTGAAAAGGTCGATCGTTTGGAAGAGATAATGATGCAGGTTGCTTATGAGCATACCAAGACAGAAATGGAGTTGCGCAGCCTAAGCAAGGAGATGAAGGCCTTCAAGCAGGAAATGAGCGACTTCAAGCAGGAGATGTGGAAATCAAAGAAAGAAAACGACCGCCGCTGGGGAGATCTGGTCAATAAGTTAGGGACCCTGGTCGAGGACATTGTTGCCCCCAGTCTGCCCAGGATCGTCAGAGAGGATTTCGGTGTTCCTGAAATTGATGATTTCATGGTTACCCGGCGGGTCAGGGACAAAAAGCAGGGGAGCGTGGCCGAATTTGACTGTCTGATTATCGCCGGGGACACTGTTTTTATCAACGAGACCAAGTCCAAACCAAAAAGAGAGCATGTGGATGCTTTCCTGGAAAAAATTGAAAGGCTGCCTGAATTTTTTCCCGATTTTGCCGACAAGAAGATTGTGCCCTTGTTTGCATCCATGTATATTCCTGAGGAAATTGTCCACTATCTGACCGGGCATGCAATCTACGCTCTGGGCATGGGCGAGGATGTCATGGAAGTGCTCAACATGGAGGTGATCGGGACTTTATAGCTGTAACCTTCAGAAATAATTTTTAAATATTTTTTCTTGACAATCTTTTTTTTGTGACGAATACTTTTTGAAAATAAGCAATAAGTGCTAGGGTAAACCATTCGAAAGAATGGGGCTCTGCTTTGTAACAAAAGCAGACATGCTTGATTAAGCATGACAAAGCCGTGAGCCTAAGCCGCATACGAAGTTATGACGGTATGGTTGTCTGGTTGCCACATAAAAAGTGAACAAAACCATTTTTTTGGTGGCAAACCAAGAAAATGGTTTTTTTTTTTTTAACTTCTCAGAAAGGATTACCATGATGAAGATATTACGCTCTCTCTTGTTTGGAGGACTAGTATTCCTTGGCCTTTGTCGAGTTGCTTTTGCGGTCGATTGTTCTCTACCTCCGTTTGTTTCCGTCAGTCCGAAACCAAATGTGTTAATCGGTTTCGATAATTCAGGCAGCATGTATGATCTGGCATACAATACCGGAGAGGAGAGCTTTTGCTATGATACCAGCTACAACGCTACGAAAACATACTACGGGTATTTTGAAAACGATGTGATCTATAAGTCCACGTATGATGCAACCAGCCTGACTTCCACCGCTTTTGAGGCAGTGGACAGCCTGCCCAGTGCTTCATCCTGCGATAATACCGGGGCGAGGGATGACTACTGCGTCCAGAAAAGTGAAAAATTTTTTTACTTCACTGGAAATTTTTTGAACTGGCTGACCATGTCCAAGCTGGATTTGATAAAACAATCCTTGACTGGCGGAAAGTATGAGAGCACCAATGCCACACTGATCGGGCAATCCAGAGGGTGTGCCGGCAGACGCTTCGTTAAGGAGATTCAGGGTTCCGGGTTCGTTTTCGGCGTCCTGGGCAGCACAGCCAAGGGCGATGGGTATGACACCCTCTATGTGGGAGGGAATACCAGGATAGAGGTTTACGACAACACCTCGGACCAATTTTCACTGGCCGCCTGTTTTAGGGCCATTGAAAACGTCAAGAACGGTCAGTTGGGGCAGTCAAAGCAAGATACCAGTGATTGCGTCGGCGCCAGCAACAAGTCGAATGCCCTGGCCTCATTCAACCATTCCATGCAGACCTGCTGGGCTCTTCCCGACACTGCTATCGGACAAGACGATATCAACAATATAAAGAATGACTGTTCAAAAGTCTACGACGAGATCAGGGACGGTTCCGGTGCCATTCAGTGGTCAGAACTGAATACGAGCCATTCAGCCTATGTCTGCAGTTCCACCTATACCGGAAGCTGCTATGATGACTCGACTGATTCCTGGGATGAAGATTGCATTGTCGAAGAGTTTTCTAATTACTGCACTATCCTCGATGTTCCCGAAGTCATCGATCCCTCCTCAGGGTTGGCTGACACAGGATCATTCGGGAATGTGCCATCAATCCTCATAGACTCTGGCCTCGTGGGCCAGCTTGGCGATCCCATCGCAGTCATCACCAATCTCAAATACCAGGCTCAAAAGCCCGAGGGCTTACTGCACGAATTCAAAAACAGTATGAATCTCGGGTTAATGGCTTTCAGCGATTATGGAAGCGATTACGAGATGAGCCATACCGCAGCCGCGAATTACTATTACGTCAACGATGATACGGACGGCGCGACTGTTCTTTCAGTGGTTCAGGAGAATAACCCGTCCATTGTCTCTGAGTTCAATGCACTGGAAGCCTATAGCTGGACACCGATTGCCGAAATGTTTTACGAGGGAGCCCGGTATTTTGGAGGCACCTCTTCGGCTTATGGAAATACAAGCTACACCAGCCCCATTACTGACTGGTGCCAGAAAAATTCAATCCTTTTTCTCTCGGACGGGGGATCAGCGTTCGATAGAAATCTCCCAGGGACCTATTTTTCATCGTATTCAGGCGGCCCGGCCTCTGTGACCGACGATCCCTACACCTTCAGTATCGATACTTACCTGACGACTGCAGAACACCAGGAAGAGCTGTCCTATAACGGCACCAGCTACGCCAAGGGAGTTGCCTGGTGGGCTCACACCAACGATATCTATTTGGACACCGATAATGCGGATTTTCTGGATTTCTATTCGGTTTTTGCGCTTGGAGGAAGTGCTGGCGAGGCCCTTTTGTCTGATATCGCCAAATACGGGGGGTATACAGAGAAGGATGAGACAAGCGGCCCCAATCTGCAGGATGAATGGGACCTGGACCAGGATGGGTATCCTGACAACTTTTTCACTATTTCCGATCCGTCAGCCCTGCATTCAAAGTTGAAGAATACCTTCAGCGTTATTAGGGATCGAGCCGGAAGCGCCGGTTCCGTAGCTACGGTAACCCAGGAAATAAAAGGCGAGGACCTGGTTCTGCGGGGCGCCTTTAAAAGCTATGATCAAACGGATCCTAATACCTTGATCTGGCAGGGACATTTTGAAAACTACTGGCCTTATGACGCCACAGAAGAGACTGAGCTTCAAAATGAGCAAGATTGCGAATCAGCCGGTGGTACTTGGGACGGGAGCCAATGTCAGGGGCAGGTATACAGTTTCAATGTCCATCCTGATCAATTTTGTTCAGAACACAACGATCACTGCTGGGATGCGGAAACCTATCTCCCTGATTTTACATCCCGGGATGTTTTTACCTACATAGACGACGCTAAGGTTTCCTTTACCCCAAGCAACCAAAATATGATCGACCATTTGAACTTGCTCGAAAATGATATCGATTTCAACCAAAATGGCACGGTTGATTTACAGGATGACAAGAATCTCGTCTGGTGGATAAGAGGGGACATGTCCTATGACGGCGTTTCGGCCCGAGACCGGCAGGGCTGGGTCCTGGGTGATATCGTCTATTCCACTCCAGTGGTCGTGGGCCAGCCCTCTCTGGCTTCGGTGCCGAAAGATGTTGCCTTGCAGAGTTGTGACGGAGTTGCAGGAAATCAGTGTTTCTTCGACTACCGTGTCAACATGGCGGATAGGATGAAAGTGGCTTATGTGGGCGGAAATGACGGGATGCTTCATGCCTTCAATGCTGGAGAGAAAAATGCCACCGGCAGTTGGGTTCATGAAGGGGGGGAGAATCCGAATGGGGACGAGATCGTGATCGGAGAAGAGATTTGGGCCTATATCCCAAGTAATCTTCTCTCTGAACTCAAAGAACTGGCCCGTCTGAGCTACGGGACTGATGTAGGCTGTAAACACCGGACAATGGTGGATTTGTCTCCCCAGGTCTGGGACGTGAAAATTGATCATGACCAGAACACTAATACTGTACGTGAGTGGCGCACCGTGCTCATTGGAGGGGAGCGGGGCGGTGGCGACGTATACTTCGCCCTGGATGTCACTGATCCGAAAGACCCTGCAGTCCTTTGGGAATATTCGGTTTTGAGGAATATGGTCTTTTACGACTCTGGAAATTATTCATATCCATTTTTGCATCCACAAACGTATGGTGCTGTCAAAAATTGGCCTGCCTCCTGGTCGGTACCCTATGTCGGCCGTCTTGATCTTGACGGGGTTTCCTTCAAGGCATTTGAGCCGATCAGCCCCATGAATACCTCCGTCGCTTCAGCAGATAATCTGAATATTTTAACATGTGGATCATCAAATCTCAGTGAATATTATGCCTTTATCCCGGTTGGCATCCGCAAGTTTGACAACAGTGATGCAAGCTTAAATCAAGCTTTCAAACCATCTATCATGGCAATAGACATCGAAAACGGGGTAGACATCCTGCAATACGTCTGGCCCAAGGTGAAAGACCATTATGCATCCTGGTCCGAACTGCCACAATCAGGCAACAATACAATCCCCTATGCCATGACCTCTCCTCTTGTTTTAGACATATGGGATCAAAACGGCAACATCGGGACTGACGGGTATGTGGACCATCTTTTTACCGGTGACATCAACGGCAATGTCTATAGTCTCAAAATGCGCTTAGGGTCTGAATTTACTGAACCGAAGGGCTTTCAGGTCGATGTTAGGAAAACCAAGAACGCAACCGCCACTACCAACTCCACCAATCTGTACCGTTCTGACTTACAGCCGCTGACTTCGGTTCCGGTCGCCTCTTTCGATCCGGATTATAATTTACGGATCTATTTCGGCACCGGGAAGTTTGATAATATCTCCGGGGGAGATAATGATCGTTCGGATAAAGCCAAAATGTCCTTTTATACGTTTACAGAAGACTCCCAGGTAACGATGAATTGGTCAGCGAATTGGTCAGCGGGGATTACAGATACTAACCTGGCAGGGACTGGATTCGCATTCAATGCGAATAGCCCTTGCGATACCAGCGGTTATGCCCAGGGCTGTACCTGGGTCAGGGATTGTACTGCAGAAGGTGAAGGCATGAAACCTGATTGCTGTTATGGGAGCTTTCCTTGCACCGAGACGGGCTGTTCCTCTTCATGCTGGAATTGCGTTTTGGATTTCACCATTCCCGGGGAAAGGGTTCTGGACTCTGCACTGGTTGCCGGCGGACTGGTTTTTTTTACGACATATGTCCCGTTTGACGATCCCTGCAGCAATGCAGGGATGTCTTATATCTATGTCCTGGATTACCTTTGCCGTCCGCTTCAGGAAAACCCTCTGGAGAATTCAGGTCTGACTGTGGATCATCTATCCGGCAGCCAATGGCAAGAGGCCGGTCAGGAAACAAGCGCAACTGTCTATAGGGGCAGGCTGCAGACCTCTCAGATTCCTTCTCGTCCTGTTCTGGATTCTGCAGGTGAAAACGTCCTGGTTCAGACAGGGGACGCCAAGATACATCAAATACCTGTAAAACTCCCTGATGAACCCAATTATCTCAAAGGTTGGAAAGAGGAGTGAGGAGGTTTGCTTGAAACATCAGTCTTCAAACCTTGGAATGACCCTGATTGAGACTTTGATGGTCCTGTTTATTATAGGGATCCTGGCCGCAATCACGCTGCCCAATTACTTCGGCATTCGAGACAAAGGGGTTGTCAACTCCGCCACCCGCAAACTCTATGGTGATCTGGCCTTGACCAGGGTCAATGCCATCCAGAGTGGGATAAAACATATCCTTGAGTTCAATCTAACAGTCAATGGAACCACTTATGACTATGTCATTTGTAAAGATACAGACAACAGTCAAAGCTGTACCGCTGACGAGGTGTTGGATAAAAGTCTTTTCAGTCTTGATTATAAGGGGGTTTCCAGATCCGATGCCGACGGACCGTCCAGAGTTGGATTCGATAGTCACGGGTTTCCCCTGACCAATGCAAACGCAACAGATGAGACAATTTCCCTGGTCAAGAATTCAAAGACAAATGAATTAACCATAACTCCTCTCGGAGGAATCAGTATTGAGTAGGTCACCTCGCCGCGGATCCGGCTTCACCGTAGCTGAGGCGCTCATTGCTTTAGCTGTCCTTTCTTTCGGAATCTTGTCCGCTTGGAAAATGCATGGCACGGTTTATAAGTATGATTCTGTCAGCGACCGGATATCCAGCGCCGTCAGTCTGGCCACTGAAGAGGCCGAAATCTTGAAAAATACGGGCTACGACAGCCTGAATAACGGCCAGACCGACAAAGTCGTGATTGACTCTCGAAACAGGTCATATCGGCTAAAGACCACAATAAGCGACACTGCCAACGGTACAAACAAGCGAATCGTCCTTACCGTTGGCTGGCAGGACGGGGGTTCTCTTCCCGCTGATATAGACGCCTGTAAACGTCACTTGACCATCAGGACTCTGGTCTCCGATCTGGGTTAGGAGAGTAGCTTTGCAGAAATATTGTCCGGATATACAGCCAGTTCTGAAGAAACAAAATGGTATAAGGGGATTCAGTCTGGTTGAATTGCTGGTGGCCCTGGTCATCATGGGACTGGCCATGAGTGCGATTTATGCCACTTTTTCAGCGCAGCATTCTTCGTACTACAGGCAAAGCGATATCCAGGAAATTCAACAAACCAGCCAGTCCTTGTTGATCATGATCAAAAAAGATCTTCTGCATGCCGGATATGGTGTTGATAAGAGACTGGGGGTATATGTCCGGGATGGCGGGTCCACTAACTCTTCTGATGAGATTTTTATAAATGATTACAGGTTCTTTTTTGATGATGAAGATTTGTTGCTTTCCGGGGAATATGCCCAAACCAAGATCATTTCCGGTAGTGGAACTGACTCCATTAATCTTGAAGATCTTGATATTGATGGCTCCGGTTCCAATGAGTTTACAGAAAATCAGTATATTATCACTGATGATGGTTCTGATAAACAAGCGAAAATAAATAGCATAAATAGTACCACTTTGAATCTTGATCAGGCTGCATCCGGTACGTATGTAGCTCCGGCTACGTATTACTCTGTTGATCAAGGCACTCACCAGCTGAAGAGGAGTAATCATGTTTCCGGTTCTGCTGCTGTAGCCTCAAATATTTATGACTTGCAGGTGGCCTATCAGGATAAAGACGGGGCCTGGTATTGCGACGGTTCAGGAACAGGGGAGATGTCCCCTTTTGCTCCTGAGGAAGTCGCTCTGATCCGGGTGAGCATTGTTGTCGGTACGAGAACCTGGCCAAACGTCCTGGGACCCAACACGGTCTCGGCGGAAAACGGTCCAGACTGGAATGGAAACGATTACGGACCAACCCTGCATTTTCGTGTCTATTCAATAAGTCTGAGCCCTAGAAATTTTTTATTGTAAAGGAAGCAGTAATGCCAGATATAAAACAGCAAGGTATGGCTCTGGTGCTGGCCCTGGTCTTCATGGTCATATTGGCAGGACTGGGAGCAGGGCTTTTGACTCAGAGTCTTACCGGGGTCAAAGTTTCGGCCGGGCTCAGAGATTATGAAAAAACTTTCCAGCTGGCTGACGGGGCTTGTCAGAGATCTATCGGCTGGGTCACATCCCAGGCCAGATTCGGCCCTACCCATGATGACCCTTCGCAAACAGGTAGTCCTGTATCCAGTCTGCCGGGTCATATGAATACAAAAATAGCAGAGCCTGGAGCGAATGGAGAAAAAACACTAGCCAAGGTGACCTGGGAAGGCTACGATACAAGGCCACTGCCTGGTTGGATGATCAACTGGCAAGGGTATTCCAATTTTTTCCGGGCGAACCTCAAGGCCGTTGGTGTCGGAGAGCTCGATAACAGGGAAGGCAACAGCACCGTTTCAGCCTTGATGATCCGAATTCAAAGATAGGTCCTGAAGATTCCGCAAGCTGTCTTAAAGTACCTTCACAATAATTCCCAGCAGAGACATCATCATTTGTTCATAGTCTCACTCGAAGACTACCCAGAGATTTCGAAAACGCGTCATATCGCGGCCGATAGGCTGTGTCAGTCATTTTGAACGTATTTTCGGGTGAAGAATATCAGATTTTTTTACTTGACATTTTGTCTTCAGTTACCTTAGAGCATAAGAAATTTGGGATCGGATTGAAAATGTATTTTGCGTAGAATGTGGGTTTAATGTTTTTGGGAATTTTATCGGATTCATATGGAAGAAATTTTTTTCCAACAAAGAATAAACAATATTTTTCAGTAGAGAAAGGTTTGAGCCTGGTAGAATTGTTAATTGTTCTTGGTATAATGGGAATTTTGCTTGGTGTCGGTGGTAGAGGTTTGATGAAAAATTTACCTGAATACAGATTAAAAAGTGCAACCCGGGAACTTATATCTAATCTGCAGAAAACAAAAATTGAATCTGCAAAAAATAATAAGAAAACCAGGATAATCTTTAAAACAAATGAAAAAAAATATCATATATGTACTGATAAAGGTAGTGATGGGAGTTGGTCATCAATAGCAGACAATACTATTATATCCACTGTTGATCTTTCTAAATATAAAAGTGGAGTAGGATTTGGCTATGGAAATGCAAGTTTTGATGCTACTATTGATGGTAATTCATTTCCTTCCGGGTTTGATTCTGTTTCATATTCATATAATGGTGTAACTTTTAACTCAAGAGGAACATCGGGTAGCGGTTTTGTTTATCTGGATAATCAAAAAAGTGATGTTTATGCTATAGGCACAACTAACACTGGTGTTATTGTTTTTAAAAAATGGAATGGAAATCAATGGATTGATGAATAAATTATCTAATAAAAAAAAATCCGGTTTTACTTTAGTTGAACTTCTAGTTGTAACTGCTATTTCAGGAATTATACTTGCTGCTATTGGTAAATTATTTATTTCAAGCAATGAAATTTATTCCAGTCAAGAGCAACGTGTGCGTATCCAACAGGATCTACGGGCTTCAACAAACTTTATATCCAAATATATTCGAATGGTCGGTTTAGACCCGAGTGGGAATGCCACTTGTGCAGGGTTTTCCGCAGCCAATGAAACAGCTGTCCATTTGTCTATTGATTATAATGGAGATGGAAATTGTACAGGTAACGGTCCAGCAGAGGAAGTAGCTTTTTCTTTCGCAGGCAATGAACTCAAGCTTGGATATGGCGGGAATACACCAAGCTTATTTGCTCCGAATATCAGTACCTTCGAACTTCGTTATTTTTTGGCTAACGGTTCAAACTCAACCTCACCCGGGAACTTGAGTGACATTCGAACGGTACAAATGAGAGTCTGCGGTCAAATCGCCGGACCGTATTCAGGCAAATACGATAATGAACAATGCCTTACCAAAAAAATTCAATGCAGAAATATGGGATTATAATAATTTGAACACCAAAAAATCTAAAATTTGAAGCATTCATTTCGGTAATTTTTCAAACCTGACTCAAGGTTAGGGTTGTAAAATGGAGTTTGTTTAAGCCAGATGAAGAACGATACGACTATAAATGGTTTTACCCTGTTGGAAGTTTTAGTGGCAATGGCTCTATTATCAGTTGGTTTGCTGGCGGTTGCTGCACTCCAATCCACTGCGGCTAGAAGCAATGACAAGGCTGAACAACTAAATCAAGCCCTGGCTTTGGGAAGGACAAAGATAGAAGAAATAGTCAATATGGACTATGGCTTATGTAACAGCTCTTCATTGACCAATGGAACTTATGGAAATTATTTTGTGAACTATACGATTACTCCTGATACTCCTGTCGCGAACAGTACTAAACAGGTCGATGTAATGATAAGCTGGAGTGGATACGGTAAAAATAATAGCCTCAGGCTAAGTTACATCAAAGCGAAGTAGTTCTACGAATCAAATGAACATGCGAACAATCTTGCGAAATGAAGATGAATACGGTTCTGTTCTTGTATCTGGGATGTTTATTTTGGTTATACTGTCAGTTCTTGGAACAGCTGCGATGAATACAAGCAATACCGAGCTATTTATTGTTCGAAACGACAAATTACACAAACAGGCTTTCTATCTGGCTGAATCAGGAATCGAACATGCCAAAGCCAACATCATAGCCGGTAATAATACTACTCCAATACCCAGTACCCTGTCTGTGGGAAATTATAACGCAACTTGGACGAGTTTGACCGACGAATATCTGGTCAATTCCACCGGTCAAGTGGAAAATGCTGTTGTCAAGCTTCAGGCTGCATTTGGTAAACCTAGCATAAGTCCCTATGGTTTTGGAGTTTTTGGGAACAGTACGATCACTATCAGTGGCAATCCAGTGGTGGACAGTTATAACTCAACGCTTGGGTATGGAAGCAGTGGTGGCGGGACTAGCGGACATATTGCCGTCAACAATAACGCAAATGGATCTATTACCATCAACGGGAACAAGGCTGCAATTACTGGAAACGCAACAGTGGGTCCGGGAGGAAACGTCAATTCCACAATCGATGATAAACATGGTGGAATTCAGGGGAGTAAGTTTGTTAATTCCAATGTAATTGAATTTCCTCCGCCCTCATATCCTTGTAGTGGCGCAACCGCAATCAGTTATTCGCTTTCAGAAAATTCTGAAGAAGATTGGGGAAGCAATACCTATCATTATGATGCCATGGATATCAAAGGCGAATTGAATATATCCGGTGAAACAACTATTTGCGTAAACACCTTGGATATCAAAGGTCAAATAAACATCGACTCTGGTGCTAAGGCTAAAATATACGTCACAGGATCAATGGATGCTGCTGGTCAAGGATTGGTGAACAGTAATGGCGATCCTTCTTCTTTACAGATTTTTGGAACAAGTTCCACTTCCAGCATCAAACTTGCAGGCAAGGCAGATTATTACGGGACGGTGTATGCCCCTACAGCAGAGGTTTCTGTCACAGGACAAGGAGACGTGTACGGTTCATTAGTGGGAAACAACGTTAAATTTAGCGGCCAGGGAAGTATGCATTATGATATTAATCTAGGAGATATTTCCTTTGCAACGTCTGGAGATCTGTCTCTTGTTTACTGGAAAGAAATTTTTGAAGAATGAATTCGGAACAAAAAAAGCCCGATTAAAAAATCGGGCGATTAGTTTCTGGCTCCCCGGGACGGACTCCCTTCGGCTTCGCTCAGGGCAAGTTCACCGCCAGGTTTATCAATTTATCAATTTATCAATTTATCAATTCAAGTTTCTTATCCTTACGCCAGCCGTCATGGAGCAAAGTCCGGCCTCACAGGGGACTCAGGGAATCAACCAGGGATCGAGTCCTATCCAACCATGAGGTAAAAATTCTCTTTGCCAAGATTCAGGATTCAGGAGTATCCAATCCTGCGAAACTCGCACTTGAGATGGTTCTTCGTACAGCACAGCGTACAGGTGAGGTGAGAGACATAGAAAAAAAGGACATTGATTTTGAAAAAGGGCTGTGTATTATACTTGGCGGAAAGTAGCTGCCTCCCCCTCCGGCGAGGGGTTGCCTCCCGGCTTCGTGCAGGGACTGGACGGCAGAAAGCATCAAGTCTTTTCACGCCATCCAAGGTGTCAGGCGCGTGTAATCTAATGGCAGAGGCTTCGATCTTTGCCCTTTCATTCATATTTGACAAACCATAACAAAATAGTTATAAATATGATACTTAATGTGGTCGGTACATATTCTCAATGAGACGGTAGAGCGTGAGCTTTACTCCTTGCCTGAAGAGATGCAGGCCCGTTTTCTGTGCATTGCCGAACTGATTGAGCACTACGGGCTTACAAAGGGTGGGATGCCTCATGTCAGGCAGGTGCAGGGTAAGCTATGGGAAATCCGCTTGTCAGCCAAAGACCAAATTGGTCGAGGACTGTATGTCACTACAAGCGGCCAAAGGGTTGTTGTCCTGAGGTTTTTTATCAAATAATCACAAAAGACACCGAAAAATGAAATATCTATTGCATTTGAAAGACTGGAGAATTTAAGCAATGAAAGCCGTTAAGAATATTAAGAACGAAATGCTCAAGGCTCCCCGGGTAAAGGCCGAGTATGACCGCCTTGGACCCGAATTTCGCCTGGCGTCAATGCTTATAGAGGCCCGTTCCAAGGCAGGTCTCAGTCAGGAGGCGCTTGCAGAGCGCATGGGCATGAAGCAGGCAAGCGTGGCCCGGATCGAGTCGGGTCGGAACAATCCGAGTATGCGAACCCTGCAGAGGTATGCAGAGGCCACTGGACACGAGCTAAAAATCAGTATGCAGCCCAGGTAGAAAAGAAAGAATGTTCCCAGCCTCCGCTGTCCTGCCCACTCGCTCCCCGGGAATCCTCCTGGCCGGACTTCGCTATCGTGAGGGGCTGACCCAAAAGGAAATTGCCGAACAGAGCGGAATCCCCAGGCGACATATCAGCGAGATGGAACAAACAGAGGGCCAAGCGGCTGGCGGATGTGTTGAACGCTGATTATCGAATGCTGCTGTAATCAATCTTTCCCCGGCATAGGAAAGGCCATCCGAAAAGGCAGCACTCCCACCGCCCTGGCCGGGGCTTCGGTCCCGGCCACGCCCTCCAACATTTTCCTTGACTTGATACTAAAAATGGGTATTGTATATGGACGGTTAATCTGTCAAAGCGGGTGACAAAACAGCTCGGAAGTGTTCCACTGCCTGTGAAGAAGGCTTTGATTGCTTTGCTTCGAAACCTTGAAGCAAAAGGTCCGGTTCTGGGGAATTGGCCCAATTATGGAAAGCTTGGAACAGACCGCCATCATTGTCATCTAAAAAAAGGAAAATCCACGTATGTGGCGATCTGGGAGATAAAAGACAAAGAAATTCGTTTGATCGAGGTGGTATATGTTGGAACCCACGAAAAAGCCCCCTATTGAAGAACTCAAACTCATTGGTCCTGCTGACCTGATCCAACAAGTAGCTGAGTATGCAAGCGGCCTTGGCCTCTCTGATGTGACCGAAAGCGTCCCCTGGCGCGAGGCATTCCCTGAGTACACTGAAGATCAGCTTCCGGGTTTTATCCTTGCCGGCGCACGGCACAAGGAGGACATGACACAACGGGAACTGGCCAGGCAAAGCGGTATCCCTCAGCGGCATATTTCCGAGATGGAAAACGGGAAAAGGAGTATCGGGAAGGCCACTGCACGGAAGCTGGCTGAAATTTTGAATGTGGACTACAGGATCTTTTTGTGAGTGACAAGCAGTGAAACACGTTCGAGACATCGAGGTCCGGGATTCTATTCCCGCTTCTGCGGTTCTCCCGCAGCGTACCCCGGGAACCCTCCTGGCGGGGCTTCTCTACCGTGAGGGACTGACACAAAAAGAACTTGCCGAACAGAGCGGAATCCCCAGGCGGCATATCAGTGAGATGGAAAACGACCGGAGAGCTATTGGCAAACAGAGGGCCAAGCGGCTGGCGGATGTGTTGAACGCTGATTATCGGATGCTTTTGTAGCTCTAAAAATGAGGGATAAACCATGAAAGCCGTTAAAGGAAATCAAACAGGAAATGCTCAATGACCCCAAGGTAAAGGCCGAATATGAACGTCTTGAACCTGAATTTCGCCTTGCCTACATACTCATTGAAGCTCGCTCCCAGGCGGGTCTAAGCCAGGAAGCCCTTGCAGAGCACATGGGCATGAAGCAGGCAAAGAGAATTGCTGAGGTCTTAAATCCAGAGCTAATCCCCCGGCTATGCCGGGGGATTAGCTCTGGATTTAAGTTTCTTATCCTTACGCCAGCCCTTGATCTGGCGCTCTCTGGCGGCGGCCTTGTACTTATCAGGGTATGACTCAGAGTAGAGCAGTTCAGCCTGGTGCTGTTGCATACGATGATTCAAATCGGTTGTGATTCCAGTATATAGCATATCCTGTTTCTTGCAGATGTACACGTACCACATAAAAAAAGCCCGATTAAAAAATCGGGCGATTAGTTTCTGGCTCCCCGGGACGGACTTGAACCGCCAACCTAGTGATTAACAGTCGTTAAAAATGCCTTCTCAGGCTGTTTCTTGAAAAATCATCCTGTCTCAAAAACCCTTGCCAATAAAAGGTTTTTCGTCTAAACTTGTCTCATTCGATCTCACAAAAAACCGTCCAAGCTCAGGCTCAGGGTTTCCCCACGGTTTCCCCATTAGAGATTTCGGGTTTCCCAGGAATATGAAAAAACAGGTTCACCGAGCGGGTGATGATATTCCAATTTGAAGGTTTCCCCACAAGGAAAAATCGTAAAAACACATAAAATTGGTTTCCCCGGGTTTCCCAAAACACGAGCCAGCAGCGGAGGCTTTATGAAATTTACCGACAAGTATCTAAGATCCTTGAAACCAAATGGCGAGAGGCAGGAGATCCGGGAAGATTCAGGGCTGATCATCCGGGTAAGCAAGACCGGAAAAAAAGTCTTTGCTTATGCCTACAAACGTCAGGGCCGGATGAGGCGGGTAACCATCGGAGGATTTCCGGCCATGCCTCTGGTAGACGCAAGGGGAGAGGTGGCCCGGCTGCAGAGCGATATCATAAAAGGTAAAGACCCGGCAGAAGAGGTGACAGAAAAGAAGCAAAAAATCAAAAGGACACCCACGGTAAAAGAGTTCGGGGGTGAGTTCATCAAGAGGTGGGCGAAGCCGAATAAGAAATCCTGGCAGAAGGACCAGGCGAACCTGGAGAACTACGTGAACCCGATCCTGGGGCACAAAAAAATCTCCGAGATTCAACGCCGGGATATCATCAAGGTCCTTGACCCGATCCGAGAGCGGGGAGCTGAGGTTCAAGCGAACCGGATCTATGCCTTGATCAGGCGGATGTTCAATTTTGCTGTTGAGCGTGGAGTCATTGAGACCAGCCCGGCAACGCACATAAAGCTGACCAGGGAGAAATCCAGGGAACGGGTCCTGAGAAGAGAAGAAATCCCGGAGCTCTTCAAGGCCCTGAACGCGAAAAACCCATGGATTGGAATCCGGCTTGTTCTTGAAATGATCCTCCGTACAGCTCAAAGGCCCGGCGAAGTCCGGCTTATGGAGAAAGGCGAGATCGACCGGGAAAAAATGATCTGGACCATCCCTTCGGAGAAAACCAAAAATGGTATTCAGCAGACTGTCCCCCTTACTCAGAAAATGCTGTCCATCATCGATGTGGCCGAATCCACTTCTAATTCCAGTTATGTTTTCTGTTCCCCGAGAAAAACCAAAGTCTCCACCTCTTCAGGAATAAAGACATTCGAGCCCATCGGCCTTTGTTCTTTATCTCAGGCCATGCGAAAAGCCTTGGAGGAATCCAGCATCGAACGGGTGACCCCGCACGACCTCCGGCGATCCGCAGCGACCATTATTTCTGAGCTCGGTTTCAATCGGTTGATCGTCGATAAGATCTTGGCTCACAAAGACCCGACAGTGGGTGGAGTTTATGACCGTCACGGCTACGACAAAGAGAAGCGTCAAGCACTGGAGGCTTGGGAAAGCGAATTGGAAAAGGCTCTGACCGGAAAGCGGGATAAGGTTATAAATTTAAATTCTGCAAGATCATCTGGGAATTAAAAAACTTGGATAGGTATACCTAACGATGACGAAAAATTAGATTACACTGATGAACTGAACGCCATAGAAAATAATGAAAAATTCAACATAAAAAATCAAGACTGATATTTTCCTGGCCTAGGTTGGCCGCCGAAAAGCCCGGCTCCCCACCGGGCTTGGCCAGGATTTTTTCATAAGGGGCAGTCACC